>DASYFN010000119.1:0-49243 GCA_036498385.1 Klebsiella sp. | reverse complement strand
CATAGTGCCGTCGGGCATAGAGGACGAAACGAACAACACCCTGTTCAGGAATACGGGAGACGCTACAGGCGTAGGGCTTCGTCTGCAGAATGAGTCGGGTACAGCGATGCTACCGTCTGGCAGTACGAATGTCAGCGTGGTGCCAGCTTCGGGCAAGGGGAGTTATACGTTCAGGGCCGGTTATGTGGCGACAGCGCCGGGGGAGGTGACAGGGGGCAGTTTTTTATCCCAGGTGACGCTGAATTTTGACTATAACTGAATGCCGGACTGTGCAGTCAGTGCCTAAGGGTAGGCTGAAACACTTTTGGCCTGATGGATGAAACAATTTTTATAAAGGCTTTCCGTGAATCGTATTTTACTAATATGTCTGATGTATATACCCTCTTACGCTCTCGCTGATATGACGTGCAGTAAGCTTGTTCTGAGTGGCGTCTCAAACATCAGCGCATCAACACCTTCGGCCACCGACTGGCTGGATTTAGCCGGTACGACTTATCTCCGAATGGTTGTGTACGACAATTCATCATCTGCAGTTCCTTCAGGCGCATGGAGTATCGCGTCAGCCGACTCAAAAATATGCACGCATAACGGAGTGTTCCTGCAATGTGCCTCTGTCACAGGTAGTACGATCCTCGACGATCAGTACCATCATTTAACCTATACCACTAACACGAGCCTGCAGCCAGGAGGGACGCAAGAACAAACGGCTTCTCTGAGCCTGCGGTTTGATGAAGACAGCCAGGTACAGTATGACCCGCCCTATCGTATTTTAATTGAGGACTCGTATGCACATGTCTTCTCGATTGCTGTTAATGATACCAATTCGACGGAAGTCACGACCGCAACCTGGAACTCAGGAGTCAGCTATACGTTTCCGGCTATCGGACCAGGTGAAACTACGGAGGCACAGTTGATTCCTCCTCCTTCCGGAGGGGACGGGACTCTACGCCGAGTGTCAGGTGCGGCTACTGGCATGTCTGTACGTTTTAACGATACTGAAGAGCCTGACACGCTGACCATCAATCAGGGGCAGTCCACACAGGTAACCATGGCCGCGGCAGCAGATGCGACTCCTGGTGAATATAGTCGATTATATGAGGCTACGCTCAATTGCCCGTGAGCGAGAGTGTCTGCAATTTCATTGCTGCACCTTAACTACCTGCCCATATGCCTTCATGGGGAGCAATGCTCCCTTATTTGTACAACCATCTTCCGGCTTTTGCTGATTCGATCAGCATACCAATATTGAAATCTGGAACAGGAGCAGGTTCTGTTTTCTTAAATGGATTCCATGAAACAGGAACGTCAGAATAGTAAGTTTCTATTTTAAAGTTTCCTCGTTCAACTTGAAACTCATCGAAAAACTTATCCATCAACTCACCAGCTTCAAGCTCATCAAGGCTCAAATCAGTATCAAGATCCGTTTCACGTGTTAGCTCTACTTGCTTGAACTTGAATAGGTACATGCCAGCGTAAGGCCGTACAAGCTCATAAACGCGCTGCTCAACATTGTTTACCATAACTTATCGTTACCCCGCGCTATAGCGTTGTAGTCTCGGATAGTGCGATAGGTGATTTGGGACACATCAGAAGCTAAAATAACCCACCCCACGACAGGGTTATACTCCGGTGATCGAAACCGTGGCAGAGCCGGATTATTTCCCGATCCGGTTAGTCTTCTCAACATTAACGCCTGTTTATTCTCTGCAACGTCATCTCGGCGTGTAGCATCATTGAGCGCCGCACGAAGCACGGAACTTATCACTAAAGGTTCAAGTGATATGTTTAGAGAGTCCGGCAACTCTTTCAGCGTCAAGGGATGGCATAATTTATTATGCTGTTCGGGCTTGAGCCTGGTAACAGCCCGCCAGGACGTTGTACAACATTTGAGCCGATACAACGCAAAGGCGTTTACCAGGAGTTATCAAGGATGATAATTGAAGATACAATCCTTTAGATTTTTACAATAAGTGATTGATTTTATTAGGTGGTGCCGATAATAGGAGTCGAACCTACGACCTTCGCATTACGAATGCGCTGCTCTACCACCTTAGCTATATCGGCCCTGCAAGACGTACCTACGAGCGTAAGTACGGGATAGAAGGTTAAAACTAAGTGAGTGATGCGTCAATGCCCTTGCGAATCAAACGGCTATTTTTGCATCACCCTCTCAGTATTAAGTACGAATGGTATCGTCGCCGAAACAAATCCACTTATAGGTCGTCAAAGCCTCCAGACCCATCGGGCCGCGCGCATGCAGCTTCTGGGTGCTGACCGCCACTTCCGCACCGAGGCCAAACTGGCCGCCGTCGGTAAAGCGAATGGAGGCGTTGACGTACACCGCTGAAGAATCCACCTCGTTGATAAAGCGGTTCGCATTGCTCAGCGTGCGCGTCAGAATGGCGTCTGAATGCTGGGTACCGTGCTCGCGAATGTGGGCCACCGCTTCATCCAGGTCGGCAACCACCTTCACATTCAGATCCAGAGACAGGTATTCATTGTCATACTGTTCCGCTTTCACCGGTTCTACGCTCGCCGGGCCGTTTTGCAACGCGGGCAGGGAGGCTGCATCGGCGTGCAGGTTGACGCCGCTTTCTGCCATCTGCTTACTCAGCGCAGGCAGGAAACGTTCGGCGATCTCCTGATGAACCAGCAGCGTTTCGACTGAGTTACAGGCGCTCGGGCGCTGCACTTTGGCGTTGACGATAACTTTCAGCGCTTCGGCAACGTCGGCGGAGTGGTCGATATAAATATGACAGACGCCAATCCCGCCAGTGATCACCGGGATCGTCGACTGCTCACGGCACAGCTTGTGCAAACCTGCGCCGCCTCGCGGGATCAGCATATCGATATACTTATCCATCTTCAGCATCTCGCCGACCAGCGCGCGATCCGGGCTCTCAATTGCCTGGACGGTGGCTGCCGGTAAACCGCACTCCTGCAGTGCCTGCTGAATCACTTTCACCGTGGCAGCATTGGTGCGCCAGGTCTCTTTGCCACCGCGCAGAATCGCCGCGTTGCCGGTTTTCAGGCACAAAGAGGCGACATCGATAGTGACGTTCGGACGGGCTTCGTAAATCACGCCCACCACGCCCAGCGGCACGCGGCGACGTTCAATGCGCAGGCCGCTGTCGAGCAGGCCGCCATCGATCACCTGACCGACCGGGTCCGCCAGATTGCAGACCTGACGAACATCGTTAGCAATCCCGCTCAGGCGCATCGGGTTGAGCGCCAGGCGGTCAAGCAGCGCCTCGCTCAAACCGTTGGCGCGAGCTTCTGCCAGGTCCTCTGCGTTAGCATGCAGGATCTCTTCGGTCTGCGCTTCAAGATAATCGGCAATTTTTTCCAGTACCTGGTTCTTTTCGCGACTGGAAAGCTGCGCAAGTTTGTATGAGGCCGCTTTGGCAGTAGCGCCCATTTTTTCCAACATTTTCAACTCCTTAACGGATAATCATGTCATCACGGTGGACGGCGACCGGGCCATATTCATAGCCCAGAATAGCATCGATCTGCTGCGAGTGCTGCCCGGCGATACGGCGCAGCGCATCGCTGTTATAGCGGCTGACACCGTGGGCGATATCGCGGCCTTCAAGGCTGCGAATGCGGATCACTTCGCCGCGCGAGAAGTTGCCGGTGATGATTTTAATCCCTTTCGGCAGCAGTGAGCTGCCGCGTTCAAGGATCGCCTGGGTCGCGCCGGCGTCAACGGTAATTTCACCTGCCGGTGGAGCGCCGAAAATCCAGCGCTTGCGGTTTTCCAGTGGCGACTCCTGTGCATGGAAGCGGGTACCTACGGAAACGCCCTCCATTACATCGCCAATCACACCCGGACGGCTACCAGCGGCGATAATCGTGTCGATGCCCGCGCGGCAGGCGACGTCGGCAGCCTGCAGTTTGGTACCCATACCGCCGGTACCTAAACCTGATATGCTATCACCCGCGATAGCACGCAGGGCATCATCAATGCCGTAAACGTCTTTAATCAGCTCGGCCTGCGGGTTGTTGCGCGGGTCGGCGGTGAACAGACCCTGCTGATCGGTCAGCAGCAGCAGTTTATCGGCGCCTGCGAGAATGGCCGCCAGCGCCGAAAGATTATCGTTATCGCCGACTTTAATCTCGGCGGTCGCCACGGCATCATTTTCATTAATGACCGGCACGATGTTGTTATCCAGCAGCGCTCGCAGGGTATCGCGGGCGTTGAGGAAACGCTCGCGGTCTTCCATATCGGCTCGGGTCAATAGCATCTGGCCAACATGAATGCCATAAATAGAAAACAGCTGTTCCCACAATTGGATAAGACGGCTCTGGCCTACCGCTGCCAGCAGTTGTTTGGACGCTATGGTCGCAGGCAGTTCCGGGTAACCGAGGTGCTCACGTCCGGCGGCGATCGCCCCGGAGGTGACTATCACAATTCGGTGGCCCATCGCGTGCAGTTGCGCGCACTGGCGCACTAATTCAACGATATGGGCGCGGTTCAGGCGGCGGGATCCGCCCGTTAAAACACTGGTGCCCAGTTTTATCACCAGCGTCTGGCTATCACTCATGATTCTCTGCCGTTCAAAAGGAGTTTCGATATCAAGTTGATGTTGTAACAGGAGTCAGGCCGCTTGCCAACACCTGACGTTATGGACAAACCACTTCACCGTGGGATCGGTCATTGTGAAGAAGAAATTTGATATTTTTATGACAAAAGTCACTAAATATAATTTTCGCGAAATGTTTTTTTTTGTCATGAAATGTTAATATTTATAAGCTAAAAAATCAGCAGTTTTTAACGGGGTTCCCACCCCTGATTTAATGAGCGCGTATAAATACAAATAACCAGGACTATATAATGAAAAAGAGTTCAGTGGCATTAATGATGATCGGTCTTATTGCTTCTGCGGCTACACAAGCAGCGGAAGTTTATAATAAAAATGGTAATAAGCTGGACGTTTATGGCAAAGTCAAAGCGATGCACTATTTTAGCGACTATGACAACAAAGATGGCGACCAGACTTATGTGCGTTTCGGCATCAAAGGTGAAACGCAGATTAATGATGTTCTGACCGGTTATGGTCGTTGGGAATCTGAATTCTCCGGTAACAAAACAGAAAGCGACTCTACGCAGAAAACACGTCTGGCATTCGCTGGCGTGAAATTAAAGAACTATGGTTCGTTCGACTACGGTCGTAACCTTGGCGCACTGTATGACGTTGAAGCCTGGACCGATATGTTCCCGGAATTCGGCGGCGACTCCTCGGGCCAAACTGATAACTTTATGACCAAGCGCGCCAGCGGCCTGGCAACCTACCGCAACACCGACTTCTTCGGCATGGTTGATGGGCTGGACCTGACCCTGCAGTATCAGGGTAAAAACGAAGGTCGTGAAGCCAAAAAACAGAACGGTGACGGTTTCGGTACCGCATTAAGCTATGACTTCGGTGGCAGCGATTTCGCCGTCAGCGCCGCTTACACCAGCTCTGACCGTACTAACGCTCAGAACCTGTTGTCACGCGGTATCGGTAAAAAAGCGGAAGCCTGGGCGACTGCTCTAAAATATGACGCCAACAATATTTACCTGGCGACCATGTATTCAGAAACCCGCAACATGACCCCAATCAGCGGTGGTTTTGCCAACAAAACGCAGAACTTTGAAGCCGTGGCTCAATATCAGTTCGACTTCGGTTTGCGTCCGTCCCTGGGTTATGTGCTGTCAAAAGGCAAAGATATTGAGGGGGGCGTAGGTAATGAAGATCTGGTCAACTATATTGACGTTGGTATGACTTACTACTTCAATAAAAACATGAACGCCTTTGTTGATTACAAAATCAACCAACTGAAGAGCGATAATAAACTCGGCATCAACGATGACGATATTGTCGCTGTCGGTATGACCTACCAGTTCTAATGAGTCCCGGTAAGAGACAACAAAGCCGCCGTGGTGACAGGGCGGCTTTATTTATTAATAATTAACGGTTTTTCGCCAGATGCAGAGTATCATTATTCATTGTTATCCTGGCGTTATACTCCTTCGGTAGGCGACGCGCCTGATAGAAAACCGATTGCCAGTACGGATTATCCAGCGAGGAGCGCATGACTCCCTGGCTAGTGGAGGCATGAAGGAAATTACGCTCAGTATCATAGAAGCCGACATGCATTCCACCTTTAATACGGAAGAAAACTAAATCCCCCGGACGCAGTTGCTGGGGGCTAACGCGTTCACCCATATGCAGAAGTTCACGAGTGGTAATACGTTCCATCGGCAGGTTGAAGCGATCTTTTAGCGTTCGCCAGACAAACCCGGAGCAGTCGACCCCGCTTTGCTCTGTCCCGCCCCATTCGTAGGGCGTTCCTTCCCAGGTATGCATCTGATCGTGCAGAGCCGCGATCACCGGGATCAGATCGTCAGAATCTCCGTCGATAGCCGAATAACCACTATGGGCGGTGGTTTTATGCGGTTTAGATGAGGATGTACATCCTGTCAAAAGCAAAAAAGGAACGAATAATAGCGCATGAGAGAGTTTAGGTTTCATATCATTGTTTTTCGTCACAGGAGAACAGGCCGTGGTCTTTTATAGACGATTCGCTACAACGTCAAAATGACCAAACGCTGAATTTACAAAACATTACATAAATAATATATACCGGATTGCGGCGTTAAAATTAACAATCAGTATTGAGGATATAGAGCTGAACTCACTATAAAAGATTATGAAAAATAATGGAATGCACTTAAATAATCATCCTGTAGTGATAGTTTTATGAGTGTTAAAAGTGTTTTTGTGATTATGCGTGTGATCATAATCACAAAAAACAAATATACTGTACACAGGTATTTGGGTTTTCATTAAAATTTTATATATTTTTTAACAAAATAGGCACATAAAAAACATTTTAAATCTAAAAAAACACGTTAAATATACTGTATTTTTGCTAATATCAGAATTAAATGCTGTTTTTATTATTTTTCTTGGATGTCAGTAGAATAAAATGATTTAATTTGTAAAGACCATCAAGAATGTTCTTATTAAGTGATTGTTAATTCCTAATTTTTTATTTCTTTTAGGGCTTTTTGTCATGTTGAAGCCAGGAAGATTCTTTTTTTGTAAGGCATGTAAAGCATGTAAAGACAAGTTGTAAAATCAATTTATAAATATATTATACAGGAAAGTTCCTAGTTGTTGGTGGATATTTCAGGGGGAGAAATATGAGGCATGGAGAAGTACGTTGCCAAAGTTGCAGTATTCAATGTAGGATTCACCCTTTCCAGGATTTCAGCGCTTCTCAGTGTCTTAATGCGAGAGTTTGCATATGGCCAGAAATTAATTTGTTTTTTGAGCTTGGTGTGAAATCTGTTATTAATTCTGTTGGAATTATTACCTCTTATACAGGATTTGTGTTTGTTGATTTTTCCTGGCGGAACATTCATTTTTTTATGAATGACGAATGGGTTGAATATCTTGCCAGCACAAATATGAAGGTGATACTGCTAACAGATATAAAGATGACTGCACTGGCTAATTATTATAAACAAAATGAAATGGGTATATCAGAAGTGCTATACCTGTCTGAAGGTTTAGGCTCGACTGTGATTAATGTCAGGAGAATATTCACTGGACTACCTTTGTTTCGTAGGTGCGGCAAAGCATTAACAAAGAAAGAAATGGATGTTCTCTATTTAACGTTAAAGCAGAGAAAAGTACCTGATATTTCCACGGAAATGTCTCTTGATGTAAAGTCAGTTTATAATATAAGACAAAGAATTGAAAGTAAGATAGGAATGAAAATAAGGAGATTTTCGTAATTTTAGAGGATTGTTTTAATCCCAGTCAGGCTGAAAATAGCGTCTATCTTGATGTTGCTATTAATAATGTATCCCCTAAATAATTCGAGCCGCAGGAAGGCGGCAAGTGAGCGAATCCCCAGGAGCTTACTCAAGTAAGTGACTGGGGTGAACGAACGCGGCCAACGCACATGCCACTTGAAGTATGACGGGTATTTCCCCTAAATAATTCGGGGGGCAGGATGGCGGCAAGAGAGTGACAAATTCGTCAGGAACGCGTTTGCGCAACTGAAGGTTGCCTTTGATGAGGCACAAAGATGTCCCTCGTTCATTCCCCGGAGTTGACTAAAGTCAGTAGCTGGGGTGAATGACAAATCTATCCGGAACAGATTTGAACGCCGAGCAGCGACGGCCCGGAAGGATGGGGCACAAGGATAGGGAGTAACTCACAGCCAACACATCTGCAACTTGACATATGACGGGTACGACAACACAGTACACCCCATCGGTACAATGATGGAGTACCGCCCTCTGAATACGAAGAGCAGTGGAAAAAGGCCAGGAAGGTGTCCTGATTTTGTGATCCGCTACAAACTGCTTTCGGCTCAACCTCTTGGGTGAACGGGCGTTGATGAAACCAGAGCGCAGGTGCGAGTGATCAATAAGGAAATGATGAATGACTATTGGCGCGATTATTAGGGGGTCCAGACATATCACGTTGTTACCTGGGGAGCATAAAATCCCCTGGGATGAGCCGGCTTTTAGCCAGCGTATGCTGGAGAACCATCTGTCGCAGGAGCATGACTGGGCCAGCCGCAAGCTGGCCGTTATCGAACAACAGGTGGAGTGGATTGCAAGGCAACTACCCACCAGTGCCAGCATTCTGGATCTTGGCTGCGGTCCGGGTTTTTACATGCGTTTGCTGGCGGAGCGCGGTTTTTGCTGTACGGGGGTGGATTTTTCTCCGGCTTCAATCGCCTTCGCCCGCCAGCAGGCGCAGGCGTCCGGACTGAGTATTGAATATTTCCAGCAGGACGTTCGCGACTACGAGCCGGGAAAACAGTTCGATTTCATCATGATGACCTTTGGTGAATTGAACGTGTTCAGCGCGGCTGAGGCTCGCGCGCTGGTTAACCGCTGCGCGCAGTGGCTGGTTGCGGGTGGAAAGCTGCTCATCGAAGTCCATACTTTTGCTGAAGTTAAACGTCAGGGAATGGCTGAACCCGGTTGGCAGCGCTGCCCGCAGGGGCTGTTTCTTGATGTTCCACACCTGTTGCTGACGGAACACGTCTGGGACCCGGTAGCGCAAATCAGCTCAACGCTGTTTATGGCTATTGAAGAGAATGGCAATGTGACGCGCTTCGGTAGCCAAATGACCGCCTGGCAGGATGACGCTTATGTAGATCTGCTGCGCACGGAAGGTTTGACCACGACCATTCGTCCGGATGGGGCCGAATGGCCGGTCAGTGAAACCTTTGCAGGTAAACTGTACGCGTTGCTGGCCGTAAAAAATGGCCCTGATTCTCTTACTGCAAATTCAATGAAAGAAATTCAAGTATTGGATATTCCACGTATTTATACCATTAGTGAAAGCGCTCACTGCATCCATAACCCGTTTACGTCAGAAAAATACGCCACGCTTGGCCGCGTGCTGCGGATGAATGCGGGAACTCGGATACTCGATCTCGGCAGCGGTTCAGGGGAAATGCTCTGTACCTGGGCGCGCGACCACGGCGTCAGCGGTATTGGTGTTGATATGAGTGAGCTATTCAGTCAGCAGGCTAAGCAGCGGGCAAAAGAACTCGACATTGCCGATTGCGTGACTTTTATCCACCAGGACGCCTCTGGTTATGTTGCCGATGAAAAATGCGATATTGCAGCCTGTGTGGGCGCTACATGGATTGGCGGCGGCGTTGCCGGAACGATTGAGTTGCTGAGGAAAAGTCTCAAGCCCGGTGGCATGCTGTTGATCGGCGAACCATACTGGCGACAGGTACCGGCGACGGAAGAGATAGCACAAGCCTGTGGAGCCTCTTCGCTCGCGGATTTTCTCACTCTTCCCGCACTGGTTTCCTTTTTCGATGCGCTTGGCTACGACCTTGTCGAAATGGTGCTGGCTGACCAGGAGGGTTGGGACCGCTACGAAGCGGCTAAATGGCTCACCATGCACCGTTGGTTAGAGGAGAACCCTGGTGATGACTTTGCCTCAGAAATCAGAGCGGAGCTATCGATAGCGCCAAAACGTCATACCATCTATACGCGTGAGTATTTGGGCTGGGGCGTGTTTGCATTAATTGCACGATAGCATTAAATACCCGGCATAGCAGGAAGGCTATGCCGGGGTTAGGGTTATTCAGCCTATTCTCACCCTTTACGCAGTGGAAAGACGGTTGCAGGGCCTGCTGGTGCTGGTGATCACCACGCTGCTGGATCCTCTGCTGCCGGGAAACCGACTTCCCTGGGCAGCGGTCATCGGCATGACAGCGATCCCTGGCGGAATTATGCTGGTTATCGCGCGTCGGTCAGTCCGCTGGCGAAGGCGGTCGCTGCGGAGCTGGGGAGCGAACAGGCGCTGGGGAGTGGCGGCTTTGATTTTCCCCGGGTCGCGGCGTAAACGCCTAACCCGGGTTTACAAGTCCGGGTAAGCGCAGCGCGACCCTGGGAAAAGCTAATCGGCTTTAAACAGCGGCACCACGCTACCGCCGATATAGCAGTGGCGAAGCCAGGTGGAAAGCGTATCCATAGCCATCACCACTACCACCAGTAGCAGGGTAATAAACATCACCCCATCCCAGTCTCACAGGCGCATATTTTCCGCATAGATCAGGCCGATGCCTCCCGCGCCGACAAAACCGAGAACCGTAGCGGAACGGGTATTCGACTCAATCTGATACAGGCTCAGCGCCAGGAATGTCGGGAAAGGCTGGGTGAAAATGCTGAAACGGTGCTTTTGCAAACCATTCGCGCCCACCGCCGTCAGGCCGCGTCCCGGTAAGCGGTCAACCGCTTCATGTCCCTCGGCATACAGGCGTCCCAGCAGCACGTTGGTCAAAACGTCGAGCCGCGTGACCAGGCAGAAATTCTGAAAGATCATGCCACACAGGCTGCGCGATGGGTGCCGTTCAGGAGGGGCAGGAGCGTTGATTTTCCGGCGCCAGAGCGGCCAGGCACGCCAACCCCTTACGGGCCGCCGCTACACGGCGTTCAAATCTGTTCCGGACAGATTTGTCGTTCATCCCAGTCACTTGACTTACGTAAGCTCCTGAGGATAAATGGGGGACATCCTTGTCCCTCACCAGAGGCAACCTTCGGTTGTGCAAATTCGTTCCTGACGAATTTGTCACTCCCTTGCCGCGTGATTCGGCCTTCGGGGCCAGCGCAAGCGCTGTTCAAAACGGTTAACCGTTTTGTCCTGCAACTCGAATTATTTAGGGTATATATGCATTTGCTTGGCGAATATGTGTATGTATATAAGGATGAATTATCAATGATAATAAAGTATTAGCTTTAAGCGAGACTTAAGATGATTTTTTATTAATACTTACGCTATGACTGACTGCTGCTATGATTGTTTATTTTTAATAAGTATGAGTAAAGTTTGTTCTATTAAGTCAATGATATGATTTAAGGGCTCACAGGTGCCTTTAAAAGCGGATTTTCATCACCACTCATAACCTTGATATATTCCTAAAATTCATCTTTTCCCTTTTGTAAATGTCATATGCATGATAAATAATATTCTCAGGACGAATTACTGCACTTTGGTAAAGGGAATTTAGCGTGACAGTGGAGTTAACTATGTTAAATGAAGGTACTGCATATGAGTCGACCTCTGAGGTAGAAAACACAAAACCCCAGTTGCGGATGGTCGACCTCAATCTGTTAACCGTATTTGATGCGGTAATGCAGGAACAAAATATCACCCGTGCGGCACATTCCTTGGGGATGTCGCAGCCTGCGGTCAGCAATGCCGTATCACGCCTGAAGGTGATGTTTAATGATGAGTTGTTTGTTCGTTATGGACGCGGCATCCAACCAACGGCCCGTGCTTTTCAGCTATTTGGTTCTGTACGTCAGGCACTGCAATTAGTACAGAATGAATTACCGGGCTCAAGCTTTGAGCCGCTCAGCAGCGAGCGGGTCTTTAATTTATGCGTTTGCGGCCCGCTAGATAACTTTTTAACGTCGGTTATTTTCAATAAAGTTGGTGAGATTGCTCCTGGCATTCAGTTGGTCTTTAAATCGGCATTGAATCAAAACACGGAACATCAATTACGTTATCAGGAAATTGAATTCGTCATTGGCTATGAAGAGTTTCGTCGTCCTGAGTTTGCCTGTGTGCCTTTGTTTAAAGATGAAATGGTTCTGGTGGCGAGCCGGAAGCATCCGCGTATTTCTGGTCCACTGATGGAAAATGATATTTATCAGGAGGAGCATGCTGTTGTCGCTCTTGATCGGTATGCATCATTTAGCTTGCCGTGGTATGACACCGCAGATAAACAATCGTGTATTGCATATCAAGGGAACGCGATGGTCAGCGTATTAAATGTGGTTTCCCAGACTAACATGGTCGCTATTGCACCACGCTGGTTGGCCAGTGAGTTTGCCGATAATCTGGATTTGCAAATATTACCTTTGCCGCTGAAAGTAAATAGCCGTACCTGCTATCTTTCCTGGCATGAAGCGGCGGGTCGCGATAAAGGCCATCAGTGGATGGAAGAATTGTTGTTGAGTGTCTGCCAGCGCTAAACTGTCGCCATCAAACGGGGGCCTCGGCCCCTTCTTTGTGTGACAAAAACCACTAAATATAGAATTTTATTCTGTTTATGTTCATCAGCATTCAACACTGTAAGTGAAAAAATGGATGATTTGCTGTAGTTGGTTATTTTCCCCCGAGTATTGACTATTATATTTTATTATCTCCGAATTTTTTCACTGCATTTGACCTTCAAATCTTTCTTTTATACTTTTAATGCCTCTTATGCGCCGTCGGTCGCCAATTGCCTGCCCGTTAGCGAGCAGTTATGGTAATGACATGCAGTCTATTCACCTCAATGCGAAGCTATTGCGTTTCGTCTTGCGCGAGCGTGCGGAAATCGGATTCCGCTGTCGTTAAAAACAACAAGCCGGGAGGCAAACCATGGAGATGTTGTCAGGAGCCGAAATGGTCGTCCAGTCGCTGGTCGATCAGGGCGTCAAGCAAGTGTTCGGTTATCCCGGGGGCGCTGTCCTCGATATCTATGATGCGTTACACACCCTTGGTGGTATCGATCACATTCTGGTTCGCCATGAGCAAGCTGCCGTTCACATGGCAGATGGTCTTGCTCGCGCAACGGGCGAAGTCGGGGTGGTACTGGTGACCTCGGGGCCGGGGGCGACTAATGCGATTACCGGCATTGCGACGGCTTATATGGATTCCATTCCGCTGGTGATTCTTTCCGGCCAGGTGGCAACGTCCTTAATCGGTTACGATGCCTTCCAGGAGTGCGACATGGTTGGTATCTCCCGACCGGTGGTAAAACACAGCTTTCTGGTTAAGCAAACCGAAGATATTCCTGGCGTGTTGAAAAAAGCGTTTTGGCTGGCGGCCAGCGGCCGTCCTGGCCCGGTCGTTGTGGATTTACCGAAAGATATTCTCAATCCGGCAAAAAAACTACCGTACACCTGGCCGGATACGGTTAGCATGCGCTCGTATCACCCTACGACGTCTGGTCATAAAGGGCAGATTAAACGTGCGCTACAGACACTGGTAGCGGCAAAAAAACCGGTGGTTTATGTCGGTGGCGGGGCGATTAACGCGCAATGTGAATCGCAACTCTATGCTCTGGTTGAGAAACTGAAGCTGCCAGTAGTTTCTTCGCTGATGGGGCTGGGCGCTTTTCCTGCATCGCACCAGCAGGCATTAGGGATGCTGGGCATGCATGGGACTTATGAAGCCAATATGACCATGCACAATTCGGACGTAATTTTCGCCGTTGGCGTGCGCTTCGACGATCGTACGACGAATAATCTGGCTAAGTACTGTCCAAACGCGACGGTGCTGCATATCGATATCGATCCCACTTCTATATCCAAGACCGTTCCTGCCGACGTGCCTATCGTTGGCGACGCCCGCCAGGTGCTGGAACAGATGCTGGAGCTGCTAGAACACGAGGAGACTCAGCAACCATTGGATGAAATCCGCGACTGGTGGCAGCAGATTGAACAGTGGCGCGCGCGTCATTGCCTGCGATATGACACGCAAAGCGGCAAGATTAAACCGCAGGCGGTAATTGAGACGATCTGGAAGCTGACTAACGGCGATGCGTATGTGACGTCTGATGTTGGTCAGCATCAGATGTTCGCTGCACTCTATTATCCTTTCGACAAACCGCGGCGTTGGATCAACTCTGGCGGCCTGGGGACCATGGGATTTGGTCTTCCCGCTGCGCTTGGCGTGAAGATGGCGTTGCCGGAAGAAATGGTGATTTGCGTAACCGGCGATGGCAGTATCCAGATGAATATTCAGGAGCTCTCCACCGCACTGCAATACGAGCTGCCGGTGCTGGTGCTGAACCTGAATAACCGCTATCTGGGAATGGTGAAGCAGTGGCAGGATATGCTCTACTCCGGTCGTCATTCACAATCGTATATGGAGTCATTGCCTGATTTTGCTCGTGTAGCGGAAGCCTACGGCCATGTGGGAATTCGTATTAGCGACCCGCAGGAGCTGGAAGCGAAGCTAGCCGAGGCGCTGGAGCAGGTGCGTAATAATCGACTGGTTTTCGTCGATGTAACGGTTGACGGCAGTGAGCATGTATACCCCATGCAGATTCGTGGCGGCGGTATGGACGAGATGTGGCTGAGCAAAACGGAGAGGACCTGATTATGCGCCGGATATTATCAGTATTACTGGAGAACGAATCGGGTGCATTATCCCGCGTGATCGGCCTCTTTTCACAGCGTGGTTATAATATTGAAAGCCTGACGGTAGCGCCGACGGACGATCCGACGTTATCCAGAATGACGATTCAAACCGTTGGTGATGAGAAAACGATTGAGCAGATAGAAAAGCAGTTGCATAAACTGGTGGATGTTTTGCGCGTCAGCGAGCTTGGGCAGGGCGCGCACGTAGAGCGTGAAATTATGCTGGTAAAAATTCAGGCCAGCGGCTATGGGCGTGACGAGGTGAAGCGCAATACGGAAATTTTCCGCGGGCAAATTATCGATGTCACACCGTCTATTTATACCGTCCAGTTGGCGGGTACCAGTGACAAGCTGGACGCGTTTTTGGCTTCATTACGCGATGTTGCCAGAATTGTAGAAGTCGCACGCTCGGGCGTGGTCGGATTGTCGCGCGGCGACAAAATTATGCGTTGAGTCCCCCTGAACTGATATAAAAGTAGCCCGGCGCAATCTGTCGGGCTATTTTTTTTGCGAAATCGGTGGGAACTGTGGACTAAAGCGGTTGCCGTGCTCACCTTTGTGCGTTTTTATGTTATAAAAATGAATCCATACCTGAAGAATGGTTATGTTCTGTACTTATCACCCAAGGGGCAATTGTGAAACTGGATGAAATCGCCCGGCTGGCCGGTGTCTCGCGAACTACCGCTAGCTATGTGATTAATGGTAAAGCGAAGCAGTATCGCGTTAGCGATAAAACTGTTGAAAAGGTGATGGCGGTCGTTCGTGAGCACAACTATCACCCGAATGCGGTTGCTGCAGGCTTGCGTGCAGGACGTACGCGTTCCATTGGTCTGGTTATCCCTGACCTGGAAAACACCAGCTATACGCGCATCGCAAATTACCTGGAGCGTCAGGCGCGCCAACGTGGCTACCAGCTATTGATCGCCTGCTCTGAAGATCAACCGGATAACGAAATGCGTTGTGTTGAGCATCTGCTGCAGCGTCAGGTCGATGCCATTATCGTTTCCACCTCATTACCTCCTGAGCATCCGTTCTATCAACGCTGGGCTAACGATCCGTTCCCGATTGTTGCCCTGGACCGTGCTCTCGATCGAGAGCACTTTACCAGCGTGGTTGGCGCCGATCAGGACGACGCTGAAATGCTCGGTGCGGAGTTACGTAAATTTCCGGCTGAAACGGTGCTGTATCTTGGCGCATTGCCGGAACTTTCCGTGAGCTTCCTGCGTGAGCAGGGATTCCGTACGGCGTGGAAGGACGATCCGCGAAAGGTACATTTCCTCTACGCGAACAGTTACGAGCGCGAAGCTGCGGCGCAGCTGTTTGAAAAGTGGCTGGAAACCCATCCCATGCCTCAGGCGCTGTTTACGACTTCGTTTCCGTTACTACAGGGCGTGATGGACGTAACGCTGCGCCGGGAAGGGAAGCTGCCTTCTGAACTGGCGATTGCCACTTTTGGTGATAATGAGTTGCTGGATTTCCTCCAGTGTCCCGTTTTAGCCGTTGCTCAGCGCCATCGCGATGTTGCAGAACGCGTGCTGGAGATCGTGCTCGCCAGCCTTGATGAACCACGGAAGCCCAAACCGGGGTTAAGCCGTATTCGACGCAATCTTTATCGTCGTGGCAGCCTGAACCGTCGCTGATGCACAGCAATGGCTCGTTAGGGCGAGGCTCATGGATGAGCCGAATAGCTTACCAGTCAGCATGCAACTTGAAGTATGACGAGTATCAATGACGTAAAAATTGCAGGGTTAAGGATCTTTCAGATAAATCCTTAATCCTCCTGGCATCTCTTTTAATTTTATTTTTAAGACCGTTTATTTAGCGCTTTAATTAACTTATAAAAGGAGTAATGAATTTGTTTGTATTATTTTGTTACATTCGGCAGATGATTTGTTGAATTAACACTCATTTCCTCACTATTATGCCAGCCATGAGTGTTGTACCCCGCAGTAAGAGTGCCTCTCCTGTGAAAACTGGTGCTGTTAACGGCCACCAGAATGGCCTAAAATGCCGCTCGCGTCGCAAACTGACACTTTATATTTTTCCTTAGAAGATATTTTGCTGCTTTTAACTGTTACAAGTTTGTTGGTTGTTTTCTTACCGATATTCATAACGTTAATTTGCCTCGTTTGTTAGTGGATTTTTCCTCCGGGTGAATATTGGCGGTAAATAATGGGTTTTTAAGCTCTGTTGGCATGAGTGCTGGCTTGACAAGCTTTTCCTCCGCTCCGTAAACTCCTTGTTGTGGGAATTTGTGGGGTAAAGTGGCGAAAAGGGGTGAAGCTGGCATGTTCCGTGGGGCAACGTTAGTTAATCTCGACAGCAAAGGCCGTCTGGCCGTACCGACGCGCTACCGCGACGGGCTGATCGAGGACGCTTCCGGTCAATTGGTATGCACCATTGATATCCATCACCCGTGCCTGCTGCTTTACCCTTTGCCTGAATGGGAAATCATCGAGCAAAAGTTGTCGCGTTTATCGAGCATGAACTCCACCGAGCGTCGCGTACAGCGTTTGCTTTTGGGACATGCCAGCGAATGTCAGATGGATAACGCCGGGCGGTTATTAATAGCCCCGGTGCTGCGGCAACATGCCGGGCTGACAAAAGAAGTGATGCTGGTCGGGCAGTTCAATAAGTTTGAGCTGTGGGACGAAACGACCTGGTATCAACGGGTCAAGGAAGATATTGACGCTGAGCAGTCCGCTTCCGGGGAATTGTCGGAGCGACTGCAGGATTTGTCTTTGTAAAATGATGGAAAATTTTAAACATACTACGGTGCTTCTGGATGAAGCCGTCAACGGCCTGAATATTCGTCCGAATGGTATCTATATTGATGGAACCTTTGGTCGCGGCGGCCACTCTCGTCTGATCCTCTCCCAACTGGGAGCGGAGGGACGCCTGCTGGCAATCGATCGCGATCCGCAGGCTATTGCTGTCGCAAAAACCATCAATGATCCCCGATTTTCCATTGTTCATGGTCCTTTTTCACAGCTCGCTGACTACGTAGGCGAGCGCAATCTTATCGGCAAGATCGACGGTATCCTGCTCGATCTTGGCGTCTCCTCACCGCAACTGGATGACGCTGAACGTGGCTTTTCGTTTATGCGCGACGGTCCGCTGGATATGCGTATGGACCCGACGCGCGGTCAATCTGCCGCTGAATGGCTACAAACCGCTGACGAGGCAGATATCGCATGGGTAATCAAAACCTTTGGTGAGGAGCGATTTGGTAAACGCATTGCCCGCGCCATCGTCGAACGCAACCGCATCGAACCGATGACGCGGACCAAAGAGCTGGCGGAAGTCGTCGCGGCGGCAACGCCAGTGAAAGACAAATTCAAACATCCCGCGACCCGAACCTTCCAGGCGGTGCGCATTTGGGTGAATAGTGAACTGGAGGAGATAGAGCAGGCGCTAAAAAGCTCGCTCAGCGTGCTGGCCCCGGGCGGGCGGCTCTCAATCATCAGTTTCCACTCGCTGGAAGACCGTATTGTGAAGCGCTTTATGCGTGAACAAAGCCGCGGTCCGCAGGTTCCTGCCGGGTTACCGATGACCGAAGAGCAGCTTAAAAAACTGGGTGGCCGTGAGTTAAGAGCACTAGGCAAGTTGATGCCGGGTGAAAAAGAGGTAGCTGAAAATCCTCGTGCCCGTAGTTCAGTTCTGCGTATTGCAGAGAGGACGAACGCATGATCGGCAGAGTGACGGAAACCCTAAGCAAGGTTAAAGGGTCGATAGGAAGCAACGAGCGCCATGCTTTGCCTGGCGTGATCGGAGACGACCTTCTGCGGTTTGGGAAGCTGCCACTCTGCCTGTTCATTTGCATCATTATTACGGCGGTTACGGTGGTGACAACGGCGCACCACACTCGCCTGTTAACCGCGCAGCGCGAACAGTTGGTTCTGGAACGCGACGCGCTGGACATTGAATGGCGCAACCTGATCCTCGAAGAGAACGCTCTCGGTGATCACAGCCGGGTTGAGCGGATCGCGACCGAGAAGCTGCAGATGCAGCACGTCGATCCATCACAAGAAAATATCGTTGTACAGAAATAAGGATTATTGCGACGCATGAAAGCAGCGCCAAAAACGCCAAAAGCAAAACGTCAGGAAGAACAGGCCAACTTTATCAGTTGGCGTTTTGCATTGCTGTGTGGCTGTATTTTGCTGGCGCTGGGCTTCCTGCTGGGCCGCGTGGCCTGGCTACAGGTGATTAGCCCGGACATGCTGGTACGCCAGGGCGATATGCGTTCTCTGCGCGTGCAGGAAGTTTCTACCGCGCGCGGAATGATAACCGATCGTTCCGGCCGCCCGCTGGCGGTGAGCGTGCCGGTAAAAGCCATCTGGGCTGATCCGAAAGAGCTGCATGAAGCTGGCGGCGTGACCCTGGACAACCGCTGGAAGGCGCTGGCCGATGCGCTGAATATGCCGCTGGATCAGCTGGCATCGCGCATCAATACCAATCCGCGGATGCGTTTTATCTATCTGGCGCGTCAAGTTAACCCTGATATGGCTGATTACATCCGCAAGTTGAAACTGCCGGGAATTCATCTGCGGGAAGAATCGCGCCGTTACTACCCATCGGGAGAAGTAACCGCTCACCTCATTGGCTTCACTAACGTCGATAGCCAGGGGATTGAGGGCGTTGAGAAGAGCTTCGATAAATGGCTCACGGGCCAGCCGGGCGAGCGTATCGTGCGTAAAGACCGCTATGGCCGCGTGATTGAAGATATCTCGTCCACCGATAGCCAGGCGGCGCATAACCTGGCGCTGAGTATTGACGAACGTCTGCAGGCGCTGGTTTATCGCGAGCTGAATAATGCCGTTGCCTTTAACAAAGCGGAATCGGGGAGTGCGGTACTGGTAGATGTAAACACTGGTGAAGTGCTGGCGATGGCTAACAGCCCATCTTACAACCCGAATAATTTCTCCGGTACCGCCAAAGACACCATGCGTAACCGCGCCATTACCGACGTGTTTGAACCGGGGTCAACGGTGAAGCCGATGGTGGTGATGACGGCGCTGCAGCGCGGCATTGTGAACGAAAATACCGTACTGAATACGGTGCCTTACCGGATTAACGGCCACGAAATTAAAGACGTGGCGCGCTATAGCGAATTAACCCTGACCGGGGTACTACAGAAGTCGAGTAACGTCGGTGTTTCTAAGCTGGCGTTAGCGATGCCGTCCTCAGCGTTAGTAGATACTTACTCACGTTTTGGACTTGGAAAAGCGACCAATTTGGGGTTGGTCGGAGAACGCAGTGGCTTATATCCTCAAAAACAACGGTGGTCTGACATAGAGAGGGCCACCTTTTCTTTCGGCTATGGGCTAATGGTAACGCCGTTACAGTTAGCGCGAGTCTACGCAACGATTGGCAGTTACGGCATCTATCGCCCGCTGTCGATTACCAAAGTTGATCCACCGGTTCCGGGCGAGCGCGTCTTCCCGGAATCACTCGTTCGAACCGTTGTTCATATGATGGAAAGCGTGGCGCTGCCCGGTGGTGGTGGCGTGAAGGCTGCGATCAAAGGTTATCGCATCGCGATTAAAACCGGTACGGCGAAAAAAGTGGGGCCGGATGGCCGCTATATTAACAAATATATTGCTTACACCGCAGGCGTTGCGCCCGCCAGCCATCCGCGCTTCGCACTGGTGGTGGTGATCAACGATCCGCAGGCGGGTAAATACTACGGCGGCGCCGTTTCCGCGCCGGTCTTCGGTGCCATCATGGGCGGCGTATTGCGTACCATGAACATTGAACCGGATGCGCTGGCAACGGCTGACAAAAGTGAATTAGTAATTAATCAAGGCGAGGGAACAGGTGGCAGATCGTAATTTGCGCGACCTTCTCGCTCCGTGGGTGCCAAATGCGCCGGAGCGAATTCTGCGAGAAATGACGCTGGACAGCCGGGTGGCTGCTTCTGGCGATCTTTTTATCGCGGTTTTAGGTCATCAGGCGGACGGGCGTCGTTATATCCCGCAGGCGATAGCGCAAGGTGTTGCTGCCATTATTGCTGAGGCCAAAGATGAGGCTCATGACGGCGAGATCCGTGAAATGCACGGCGTGCCGGTTATCTATCTGAGCCAACTCAACGAGCGTTTATCTGCGCTGGCCGGGCGTTTTTACCATCAGCCTTCAGAACAACTGCGCCTGGTTGGCGTTACCGGAACTAATGGCAAGACCACTACTACGCAACTGCTGGCGCAATGGGCGCAACTGCTTGGTGAAACCAGCGCGGTTATGGGGACGGTGGGTAATGGTCTGTTGGGTAAAGTCATCCCCACGGAAAATACCACCGGTTCGGCAGTCGACGTGCAACATGCCCTTTCTGGCCTGGTAAGGCAGGGGGCGACGTTCGCCGCAATGGAAGTTTCCTCTCACGGTCTGGTCCAGCATCGCGTAGCCGCGCTGCAGTTTGCCGCGTCGGTGTTCACCAACCTGAGCCGCGATCACCTTGATTACCATGGTGATATGGAGCAGTACGAAGCGGCGAAATGGTTGCTCTATTCAACCCATCATTGCGGTCAGGCGATTGTTAATGCAGACGATGAAGTCGGTCGCCGCTGGCTGGCGAAGCTGCCGGATGCGGTTGCCGTATCAATGGAAGACCACATTAACCCGAATTGTCGGGGGCGTTGGCTGAAAGCAACAGCGGTGAACTATCACGACAGCGGAGCGACCATTCAATTTGCATCCAGTTGGGGTCATGGCGAGATCGAAAGCCGCCTGATGGGTGCCTTTAATGTCAGCAACCTGCTGATAGCGTTAGCAACTCTTCTGGCGCTGGGGTATCCGCTGACTGAGCTGCTGAAAACCGCCGCGCGTCTGCAGCCGGTTTGTGGGCGTATGGAAGTGTTCAGCGCGCCGGGTAAACCGACCGTGGTGGTTGATTATGCTCACACGCCAGATGCGCTGGAAAAAGCGCTACAGGCCGCGCGTCTGCACTGCAGCGGTAAGCTGTGGTGTGTGTTTGGCTGCGGCGGGGATCGCGACAAAGGCAAGCGTCCGCTGATGGGCGCTATCGCCGAGGAGTTTGCCGATATCGTGGTTGTCACTGATGACAACCCGCGCACCGAAGAGCCGCGGGCGATTATTAACGACATCCTGGCCGGAATGCTCGACGCGGGTCATGCGAGAGCGGTGGAAGGGCGTGCGGAAGCGGTGACCAATGCGGTGATGCAGGCGCAAGAAAATGATGTCGTTCTGGTGGCGGGTAAAGGACACGAGGACTACCAAATCGTCGGCAATCGCCGACTCGATTACTCTGACCGCGTCACCGTAGCGCGTTTGCTGGGAGCGGTAGCATGATTAGCCTGACTCTCAGTCAGCTTGCCGCAGTGACGCGCGGCGAGCTGCACGGCAGCGATGTGGCGATTGATGAAGTCACCTCCGATACCCGTAAGGTTACGCCAGGATGTTTGTTCGTCGCGTTGAAGGGCGAACGTTTTGATGCTCATGACTTTGCCGAACAAGCAAAAGATGCCGGTGCCGGCGCGCTGCTGGTTAACCGCCAACTGGCCTGTGATTTACCGCAGGTTATTGTGAAGGATACGCGTCTGGCGTTCGGCGAACTGGCGGCATGGGTGCGCCAGCAGGTTCCGGCGCGGGTTGTTGCGCTGACGGGCTCTTCAGGGAAAACCTCGGTTAAAGAGATGACCGCCGCGATTCTGAGCCAGTGTGGCAATACGCTGTATACCGCAGGCAACCTGAACAACGATATCGGCGTGCCGATGACGTTGCTGCGGTTAACCAACGAACATGATTATGCGGTCATCGAATTAGGCGCTAATCACCAGGGTGAAATTGCCTGGACCGTCAGTCTGACGCGACCTGAAGCGGCGTTAGTGAACAACCTTGCTGCCGCGCACCTTGAGGGTTTTGGCTCGCTGGCTGGCGTTGCGAAAGCGAAGGGCGAAATTTACACCGGGCTGCCACTCAACGGCATCGCCATTATGAACGCCGATAACAATGACTGGCTGAACTGGCAAAGCGTGATTGGCGATCGTAAAACCTGGCGCTTCTCGCCGAACGCCGCCAATAGCGACTTCACGGCAACCAACGTTCATGTGACTTCGCACGGCACTGAATTTACTCTGCAAACCCCAACGGGCAGTGTTGATGTGCTGCTGCCGCTGCCGGGGCGCCATAACATCGCCAACGCGCTGGCCGCAGCGGCGCTCTCAATGGCGGTGGGGGCGACGCATGAGGCAATTAAGGCGGGTCTGAAGAGTCTGACAGCGGTGCCGGGAAGACTGTTCCCCATTCCGTTGACTGACAGTCAGCTCCTGCTGGATGACTCCTACAACGCGAATGTCGGTTCCATGACCGCCGCGGTACAGGTGCTGTCTGAGATGCCGGGCTATCGGGTGCTGGTGGTGGGGGATATGGCTGAACTCGGCGCGGAAAGCCAGTTGTGCCATCGTCAGGTGGGCGAGGCGGCAAAAGCCGCCGGGCTCGATCGGGTACTGAGCGTCGGTACGTTGAGCGCAGACATCAGCAACGTCAGCGGCGTCGGTGAACACTTTAGCAATAAAACGCTGCTGGTGACGCGACTGCAAGAGCTGATGTCAGAACACAGAATGATGACCATTTTAGTGAAAGGTTCACGTAGTGCCGCCATGGAAGAGGTTGTGCACGTATTACAGGAGAACGGGACATGTTAGTTTGGCTGGCCGAGCATTTGGTCAAATATTATTCAGGCTTTAACGTCTTTTCCTATCTGACGTTTCGCGCCATTGTCAGCCTGCTGACCGCGCTGTTCATCTCTCTGTGGATGGGCCCGCGGATGATCGCCCATCTGCAAAAACTCTCTTTTGGCCAGGTTGTCCGTAGTGATGGTCCGGAATCGCATTTCAGTAAGAAAGGTACACCGACGATGGGGGGGATCATGATCCTCACCGCCATTGTTGTCTCCGTATTGCTGTGGGCCTATCCCTCCAACCCCTACGTCTGGTGCGTACTGACGGTACTGGTCGGCTACGGCATCATCGGTTTTGTCGATGACTATCGCAAAGTGGTACGCAAAGACACCAAAGGCCTGATTGCGCGCTGGAAGTATTTCTGGATGTCAGTGATTGCGCTGGGCGTTGCCTTTGCGTTGTATATGGCGGGTAAAGATACGCCGGCAACTGAGCTGGTGGTGCCATTCTTTAAAGATGTGATGCCGCAGTTGGGCCTGTTCTACATTCTGTTGGCCTACTTTGTCATCGTTGGTACCGGCAATGCGGTCAACCTGACTGACGGCCTTGATGGGCTGGCAATTATGCCAACCGTATTTGTAGCTGCTGGATTCGCGCTGGTAGCCTGGGCGACAGGTAACATGAATTTTGCCAACTATCTGCATATTCCTTATTTGCGTCACGCCGGTGAACTGGTGATCGTCTGTACGGCGATTGTCGGTGCGGGTCTTGGCTTCCTGTGGTTTAACACTTATCCGGCACAGGTCTTTATGGGCGATGTGGGTTCGCTGGCGCTCGGCGGCGCGCTGGGTATTATCGCCGTGCTCCTGCGCCAGGAATTCCTGCTGGTGATTATGGGCGGTGTTTTCGTGGTAGAAACGCTATCGGTGATCCTGCAGGTTGGTTCCTTCAAGCTGCGCGGTCAGCGCATCTTCCGTATGGCGCCGATTCATCATCACTATGAACTGAAAGGTTGGCCGGAACCGCGCGTTATTGTGCGCTTCTGGATTATTTCGCTGATGCTGGTGCTGATTGGCCTGGCGACGCTGAAGGTACGTTAATTATGGCAGATTATCAGGGTAAAAAAGTCGTCATTATTGGGCTGGGTATGACCGGCCTGTCATGCGTGGACTTTTTCATGGCTCGCGGCGTGACGCCGCGGGTGATGGATACCCGCGTTGCGCCTGCCGGGCTGGATAAACTGCCGCAAGCCGTTGAACGCTATGTTGGCGGTCTTAACGAAGACTGGCTGTTGACGGCGGACCTGATTGTCGCCAGCCCCGGCATCGCGCTGGCGCATCCTTCCCTGAGCGCGGCAGCGGATGCTGGCGTAGAAATTGTCGGTGATATCGAACTGTTCTGCCGCGAGGCGCAGGCGCCGATTGTTGCTATCACCGGTTCTAACGGCAAAAGCACTGTGACGACCCTGGTGGGTGAAATGGCGAAAGCGGCAGGGCTGAATGTTGGCGTCGGAGGCAATATTGGCCTGCCAGCGCTCATGCTGCTGGATCCTGAACGCGAACTCTATGTTCTGGAGCTTTCCAGCTTCCAGTTGGAAACCACCGCCAGCCTGCGGGCGGTAGCGGCGACGATCCTTAACGTCACCGAAGATCATATGGACCGATATCCGTTGGGGCTTCAGCAGTACCGTGCTGCCAAACTGCGAATTTACGAGAATGCGCAGTCCTGTATCGTCAATGCTGACGATGCGTTAACCATGCCAGTTCGCGGCGCTGATGATCGCTGCATCAGCTTTGGCGTGGATGTTGGAGACTATCACCTGAATCGCCAGCAAGGGGAAACCTGGCTGCGCGTCAAAGGCGAGAAAGTCCTCAATGTTAAAGAGATGAAGATTAGCGGCCAGCACAACTACAGTAACGCCCTGGCTGCGCTGGCCCTGGCGGACGCCGCTGGCCTGCCACGCGCCAGCAGCCTGAAAGCGCTGACGACATTCACTGGCCTGGCGCACCGTTTCCAGCAGGTACTGGAGCACAATGGCGTACGCTGGGTCAATGATTCTAAAGCCACCAACGTCGGCAGTACCGAAGCGGCGCTCAATGGGCTGCATCTTGATGGAACACTGTATCTGCTGCTGGGCGGAGAGGGGAAATCTGCTGATTTCACACCGTTAAGCCGTTACCTGACCGGCGACAACATTCGCCTGTACTGCTTTGGCCGCGATGGCGCGCAACTGGCGGCGCTTCGCCCCGACATCGCTGTGCAAACAGAAACCATGGAACAGGCGATGCGCCTGATCGCACCGCAGGTTGTTGCTGGCGATATGGTGCTGCTGTCCCCGGCGTGCGCCAGCCTTGATCAGTTTAAAAATTTTGAACAACGCGGCGATACCTTTGCTCGCCTGGCAAAGGAGTTAGGTTAATGCGTTTATCACTGTCGCGTCTGCCGGGAATGTTTATTTTTGCATGGCTGTTTGCCGCGCTGAAAGGCTGGGTGATGGGCTCGCGGCAAAAAGATACCGATAGCCTGGTGATGTATGACCGGATGCTGCTGTGGCTAACCTTTGGCTTGGCCGCTGTCGGCTTCATTATGGTGACCTCGGCGTCAATGCCAGTAGGACAGCGTCTGGCTAACGATCCGTTTCTTTTTGCCAAGCGCGATGGTTTATACATTTTGCTGGCAGTAGGGCTGGCGATGGTGACGTTGCGCCTGCCGATGGAGTTCTGGCAGCGCCATAGTACTGCAATGCTGATTGCCTCTATCGTCATGCTATTGGTTGTTCTGGTGGTTGGTAGCTCGGTCAACGGGGCGTCGCGCTGGATTGCGCTGGGGCCGCTGCGTATCCAGCCTGCGGAGTTCACCAAGCTTTCGCTGTTCTGCTACATCGCCAATTACCTGGTTCGTAAAGGTGACGAAGTGCGTAACAACCTGCGCGGCTTCTTAAAGCCGATGGGCGTGATTTTCGTGCTGGCGATTTTACTGCTGGCACAGCCTGACCTCGGTACCGTCGTCGTGCTGTTTGTGACAACTCTGGCCATGCTGTTCCTGGCGGGTGCCAAGCTGTGGCAGTTTATCGCGATTATCGGGATGGGGATTTCGGCGGTCGTACTGTTGATTCTGGCTGAACCGTACCGTATCCGCCGCGTGACCTCTTTCTGGAACCCGTGGGAAGATCCGTTTGGCAGCGGCTACCAGCTAACCCAGTCGCTGATGGCCTTTGGGCGCGGCGAAATGTGGGGGCAGGGCCTGGGCAATTCGGTACAGAAACTGGAATATTTGCCCGAGGCGCACACCGATTTCATCTTCGCCATTATCGGGGAGGAACTCGGTTATATCGGTGTGGTACTCGCACTTTTAATGGTATTCTTCGTCGCTTTTCGCGCCATGTCCATTGGGCGTAAAGCGTTGGAGATTGACCATCGATTCTCTGGATTTTTGGCCTGCGCTATTGGGATCTGGTTTAGCTTCCAGGCTTTGGTTAACGTTGGCGCGGCGGCGGGTATGCTGCCAACTAAGGGCCTGACGTTACCGCTGATCAGTTATGGTGGTTCGAGCTTGCTGATTATGTCGACGGCCATCATGTTGCTGTTACGAATTGATTATGAAACGCGTCTGGAAAAAGCCCAGGCGTTTACACGGGGTGTTCGATGAGCGGTCAGGAAAAGCGGTTAATGGTGATGGCGGGCGGTACCGGCGGACACGTGTTCCCGGGACTGGCGGTTGCACACCATTTAATGGACCAGGGCTGGCAGGTTCGCTGGCTGGGTACCGCAGATCGTATGGAAGCGGATTTAGTGCCGAAGAACGGCATTGAGATTGATTTCATTCAGATTTCCGGCCTGCGCGGCAAGGGTCTGAAGGCGCAGCTACTGGCGCCGGTTCGTATATTCAATGCCTGGCGCCAGGCGCGAGCGATTATGCAGCGTTTTCAGCCAGATGTGGTACTGGGAATGGGCGGGTATGTTTCCGGTCCCGGCGGTCTGGCGGCATGGTCGCTGGGGATCCCGGTGGTGCTGCATGAACAGAATGGTATTGCCGGTCTGACAAATAAATGGCTGGCGAAAATTGCCAAAAAGGTGATGCAGGCGTTCCCCGGCGCTTTCCCGCATGCCGATGTTGTTGGTAACCCGGTTCGCACCGATGTGCTGGCGCTGCCGTTACCGGAACAGCGGTTAGCCGGGCGTCAGGGGCCGATTCGCGTATTAGTCTTTGGCGGTTCGCAGGGCGCGCGCGTGCTCAATCAGACTATGCCGCAAGTGGCGGCGAAGCTGGGTTCTTCTGTCACCATCTGGCACCAGAGCGGTAAAGGTGGGCAGGAAACCGTACAGCAGGCTTATTCCTGTGCCGGGCAACCGCAGCACAAAGTCACCGAATTTATTGACGACATGGCGGCGGCTTATGCCTGGGCTGATGTTGTTGTGTGCCGCTCGGGGGCGCTGACGGTGAGTGAAATTGCCGCCGCGGGTTTACCAGCGCTGTTTGTGCCTTTTCAGCACAAAGATCGTCAGCAGTACTGGAATGCGCTGCCGCTGGAGAACGCTGGGGCCGCGAAGATCCTTGAGCAGCCGCAGTTTACCGTAGATGCTGTCGCGCAAACCCTGGCGGGTTGGGATCGCGAAACGCTGCGGGATATGGCGGAGCGAGCGCGTAGAGCCTCTATTCCGGATGCTACCGAACGGGTCGCAGAAGAAGTGAGCGCCGCAGCACTGGCGCGCTAATCGCGGTGTTATCACCGTCCGAATAAAGAAGTTGATGGCGTAAAGAATGAATACACAAGATCTGGCAAAACTGCGTTCCATAGTGCCCGAGATGCGTCGCGTCCGGCACATTCATTTTGTTGGCATTGGTGGTGCTGGCATGGGCGGTATTGCCGAAGTTCTGGCCAACGAAGGTTATCAGATTAGCGGCTCCGACCTGGCGCCGAATCCGGTGACCCAGCAGTTGGCTCAGCTTGGCGTCACTATTTATTTCAACCATCGCCCTGAGAACGTGCGCGATGCGAGCGTAGTCGTGGTTTCCAGCGCGATTTCGGCGGATAACCCGGAAATTGTCGCCGCCCACGAAGCGCGTATTCCGGTTATTCGTCGCGCCGAAATGCTGGCGGAGTTGATGCGTTTTCGCCACGGCATTGCCATTGCCGGAACGCACGGCAAAACCACGACCACGGCAATGGTGTCGAGCATTTATGCGGAAGCTGGACTTGATCCTACCTTCGTTAACGGTGGTCTGGTGAAAGCCGCTGGCGTACACGCGCGACTCGGTAATAGCCGTTATCTGATTGCCGAAGCGGACGAAAGCGATGCTTCGTTCCTGCATTTACAACCGATGGTCGCTATCGTGACCAATATCGAAGCCGATCATATGGATACCTACCATGGTGACTTCGAAAACCTGAAACAGACGTTTATTAACTTCCTGCATAATTTGCCATTCTATGGACGTGCGGTGATGTGCGTGGACGATCCGGTTATTCGTGAGCTACTGCCGCGCGTTGGCCGCCAGATAACCACCTACGGATTTAGTGATGATGCCGACGTTCGCATTGAAGAGTATCGTCAGGTCGGCGCTCAGGGCCATTTCCATCTGGTTCGTCAGGATAAAGATGTTATTCAGGTGACGCTGAATGCACCGGGTCGCCATAACGCGCTGAACGCGGCGGCGGCGGTAGCCGTTGCGACGGAAGAGGGAATTGACGATGAAGATATCCTGCATGCGCTGGAAAGTTTCCAGGGTACCGGGCGTCGTTTTGATTTCCTTGGCGAATACCCGTTAGCTGAGGTTAACGGTAAAGAGGGTACCGCGATGCTAATCGATGATTATGGTCATCATCCGACGGAAGTGGATGCCACCATTAAAGCGGCGCGGGCGGGCTGGCCGGGTAAAAATCTGGTTATGCTGTTTCAGCCGCACCGTTTTACCCGTACGCGCGATCTGTACGACGATTTCGCCAACGTGCTGACCCAGGTTGACGCACTGCTGATGCTGGATGTTTATTCCGCTGGCGAAGCCGCCATTCCTGGAGCTGATAGTCGCTCGCTGTGCCGTACGATTCGCGGGCGCGGTAAAGTCGACCCGATTCTGGTTTCCGACCCGGCGCAAGCGGCAGAAATGCTGGCTTCGGTATTGACCGGTAACGATCTGGTGCTGGTCCAGGGGGCGGGAAATATCGGTAAAATCGCCCGTCATCTGGCGGAAATCAAATTGCAACCGCGAAAAACGCAGGAGGAGCGCCATGGCTGATAAAATCGCGGTCCTCCTGGGGGGAACTTCCGCTGAACGTGAAGTCTCGCTCAATTCAGGTTCGGCGGTGCTGGCTGGTCTGCGTGAAGCAGGCGTAGATGCCTGGCCTGTCGATCCACGCGATGTTGATATTACCCAATTGAAAAATATGGGTTTTAAAAAAGCGTTTATTGCTTTGCACGGTCGCGGTGGCGAAGATGGTACGTTGCAGGGGCTGCTGGAGCTGATTCAACTCCCCTACACCGGCAGCGGCGTGATGGCTTCGGCTATCTCAATGGATAAGCTGCGCAGCAAATTGCTGTGGCAGGGCGCTGGACTACCAGTTGCGCCGTGGGTTGCGCTAACGCGTAAACAGTTCAACGCGGGGCTTTCTGCTGAGGTAGAGCAGCAAATTTCGGCCCTCGGGCTGCCATTGATTATTAAACCCAGTCGGGAAGGCTCAAGCGTCGGTATGTCTAAAGTTAGCGAAAGTTGTGCATTACAAAATGCATTGACGCTAGCTTTTCAGCATGATGATGAAGTTCTGATCGAAAAATGGCTCAGTGGACCGGAATATACCGTCGCTATCGTCGGAGAAGAAATTTTACCGTCAATACGTATCCAGGCGGCTGGAACCTTCTATGATTATGAAGCAAAGTATCTCTCTGATGAAACGCAATATTTCTGCCCAGGCTTTGAAGATCCCGCGTGTGAATCAGAAATTCGGGTTCTGGTGCAAAAAGCCTGGGATAGCCTTGGCTGTGAGGGGTGGGGAAGAATTGATGTGATGCTGGACAGTGATGGCCAGTTTTATCTGCTGGAAGCAAACACCTCTCCTGGCATGACCAGCCATAGCCTGGTGCCAATGGCGGCGCGTCAGGCAGGGATGAGCTTCTCACAGCTTGTTGTACGAATTCTGGACCTGGCGGGGTGATATGTCGCAGGCTGCGCTGAATACGCGGAACCACGAAGAGGAAGAAGAGTCTTCTTCGCGTCGAAGTAATGGCACTCGTCTGGCGGGTATTTTCTTCCTGCTGGCGGTGCTCTGTACCGTGCTGGTCAGCGGCTGGATGGTTCTGGGCTGGATGGAAGATGCACAGCGATTACCGCTGTCAAAGATGGTAGTCACCGGTGAGCGTCACTACACGCGCAACGATGATATCCGTCAGGCAATTCTGGCATTGGGGTCGCCGGGCACTTTTATGACTCAGGATGTCAATATTATTCAAAGCCAGATTGAACGTCTGCCGTGGGTTAAGCAGGCGAGCGTCAGAAAGCAGTGGCCGGACGAATTGAAGATTCATCTGGTTGAATATGTGCCGATTGCGCGCTGGAATGATCAACATATGGTAGATGTGGAAGGGAATTCTTTCAGCGTGCCATCCGATCGCACCAGTAAACAGAATTTACCTATGTTATACGGCCCGGAAGGCAGTGAGAACGAAGTTCTTCAGGGATACCGCGACATGGGGCAGGTGCTGGCAAAGGATAAATTCACGTTGAAAGTGGCGGCAATGACCGCGCGTCGCTCCTGGCAATTGATGCTTAACAACGATATTAAACTCAACCTTGGCCGGGGCGACACCATGAAACGGCTTCAGCGCTTTATGGAACTCTACCCGGTTCTTCAGCAGCAGGCGCAGACTGACGGGAAACGGATAAGCTACGTTGATTTGCGTTATGACTCGGGAGCGGCAGTCGGTTGGGTACCGGTTCCCGTAGAGGAAACTAATCAGCAACAGAATCAGGCACAGGCAGAACAACAATGATCAAGGCGACGGACAGAAAACTGGTAGTTGGACTGGAGATCGGCACCGCTAAGGTTGCCGCTTTAGTAGGGGAAGTTCTGCCCGACGGTATGATTAATATCATTGGTGTGGGCAGTTGCCCATCGCGTGGTATGGACAAAGGCGGAGTGAACGACCTGGAATCCGTGGTGAAATGCGTACAGCGCGCCATTGACCAGGCCGAACTGATGGCGGATTGCCAGATCTCGTCAGTCTATCTGGCGCTTTCAGGCAAACATATCAGCTGTCAAAATGAAATTGGTATGGTACCGATTTCTGAAGAAGAGGTGACGCAGGACGACGTCGAGAACGTGGTGCATACCGCGAAATCGGTTCGTGTGCGCGACGAACATCGCGTTCTGCATGTTATTCCGCAAGAGTACGCAATCGACTACCAGGAGGGGATTAAAAACCCCGTAGGACTGTCTGGCGTACGCATGCAGGCGAAAGTGCATTTGATTACCTGCCATAACGATATGGCGAAAAATATTGTCAAAGCGGTGGAGCGTTGCGGTCTGAAGGTCGACCAGCTCATTTTCGCCGGTTTAGCCGCCAGCTATTCAGTATTAACGGAAGACGAACGTGAACTGGGTGTCTGCGTTGTGGATATCGGCGGTGGTACAATGGATATTGCGGTGTATACCGGCGGCGCGCTGCGTCATACCAAAGTGATCCCGTATGCGGGTAATGTCGTGACCAGTGATATTGCTTACGCCTTCGGCACGCCGCCGAGCGATGCAGAAGCCATCAAAGTGCGTCACGGCTGTGCGCTGGGTTCCATCGTTGGTAAAGACGAAAACGTTGAAGTACCAAGTGTGGGTGGGCGTCCGCCCCGCAGCTTGCAGCGTCAGACGCTGGCAGAGGTTATTGAGCCGCGTTATACCGAATTGCTCAACCTTGTTAATGAAGAGATCCTGCAGTTGCAGGAACAGCTCCGTCAGCAAGGTGTGAAGCACCATCTGGCGGCAGGAATTGTATTAACCGGCGGTGCGGCGCAAATTGAAGGACTTGCCGCCTGTGCGCAGCGCGTGTTCCATACGCAGGTGAGAATTGGCGCGCCGCTGAACATTACCGGATTAACGGATTATGCCCAGGAGCCGTATTATTCGACGGCGGTTGGGTTGCTGCACTACGGGAAGGAATCTCATCTCAGTGGTGAAGCAGAAGTGGAAAAACGCGTAACGGTCGGGTCGTGGATCAAACGACTCAACAGTTGGTTGCGAAAAGAGTTTTAATTTTTTAAGAGAACGCAGAAAATTAGTGTTCTCAGGCGACAGGCACAACGGAGAGAGAAACTATGTTTGAACCTATGGAACTAACCAACGACGCGGTGATTAAAGTCATCGGCGTCGGCGGCGGCGGCGGTAACGCCGTTGAACACATGGTGCGCGAGCGCATTGAGGGTGTTGAATTTTTCGCGGTGAACACCGACGCGCAGGCTCTGCGCAAAACGGCTGTTGGCCAGACTATCCAGATCGGTAGCGGTATTACCAAAGGTCTGGGCGCAGGCGCAAATCCGGAAGTCGGCCGTAACGCGGCGGATGAAGACCGTGAAGCGCTGCGTGCCGCCCTTGATGGCGCCGACATGGTGTTTATCGCAGCGGGTATGGGCGGTGGTACCGGAACCGGTGCTGCGCCAGTGGTTGCTGAAGTCGCAAAAGATTTAGGTATCCTGACCGTTGCTGTCGTGACTAAGCCATTCAATTTTGAAGGCAAGAAGCGTATGGCATTTGCTGAGCAGGGTATCACCGAGCTGTCGAGGCACGTGGACTCGCTGATCACTATCCCGAACGATAAACTGTTGAAAGTTCTGGGCCGCGGTATTTCGCTGCTTGACGCCTTCGGGGCAGCAAACGACGTGCTGAAAGGCGCGGTGCAGGGTATCGCCGAACTGATTACCCGCCCAGGACTGATGAACGTCGACTTTGCAGACGTGCGTACTGTGATGTCTGAAATGGGCTACGCAATGATGGGCTCCGGCGTGGCGAGCGGTGAAGATCGTGCAGAAGAAGCGGCTGAAATGGCTATCTCTTCTCCGCTGCTGGAAGATATCGATCTGTCCGGCGCGCGTGGCGTTCTGGTCAACATCACTGCAGGCTTCGACCTGCGTCTGGACGAGTTCGAAACCGTTGGTAACACTATCCGCGCATTTGCTTCGGATAACGCGACCGTGGTTATCGGTACTTCGCTGGACCCGGATATGAACGACGAGCTGCGCGTAACCGTTGTTGCCACCGGTATTGGTATGGACAAACGTCCGGAAATTACCCTGGTCACTAACAAGCAGGTTCAGCAGCCGGTAATGGATCGCTACCAGCAGCACGGTATGTCTCCATTGACTCAAGAGCAGAAACCGGTTTCGAAAGTGGTGAATGACAATACGCCGCAAGCGACGAAAGAGCCGGATTATCTGGATATTCCAGCCTTCCTGCGTAAGCAAGCCGATTAAGAATTGGCTGGAAGTTGGGCATCTGCGCTCTTTGTGCTAAACTGGCCTGCCGAATGTATAGTACACTTCGGTTGGATAGGTAACATGGCGAGATTATACGATGATCAAACAAAGGACTCTTAAACGTATCGTTCAGGCGACTGGTGTCGGTTTGCATACCGGCAAGAAAGTCACCATGACGTTACGCCCTGCGCCGGCAAATACCGGGGTCATCTATCGTCGCACCGACTTGAATCCACCGGTTGATTTTCCGGCTGATGCCAAATCTGTGCGTGATACCATGCTCTGTACTTGCCTGGTCAATGAGCATGACGTGCGGATATCGACGGTTGAGCACCTCAATGCCGCCCTGGCTGGCTTAGGTATCGATAACATTATTATTGAAGTCGATGCGCCGGAAGTGCCAATTATGGACGGTAGTGCGGCTCCGTTTGTTTATCTGTTGCTGGATGCCGGCATTGATGAACTGAACTGTGCTAAGAAATTTGTGCGTATCAAAGAGACTGTTCGCGTCGAAGATGGCGATAAATGGGCTGAATTCAAACCATACAATGGTTTTTCACTGGACTTCACCATTGATTTTAACCATCCGGCAATTGACTCCAGCAGCCAGCGCTACGCAATGAACTTCTCGGCTGATGCGTTTATGCGCCAGATTAGCCGCGCGCGTACCTTCGGTTTTATGCGCGATATCGAATATCTGCAGTCCCGCGGCCTGTGCCTGGGCGGCAGCTTCGATTGTGCCATCGTTGTTGACGATTATCGCGTACTGAACGAAGACGGTCTGCGCTTTGAAGACGAGTTTGTCCGTCACAAAATGCTGGATGCCATTGGCGACCTGTTTATGTGCGGTCACAATATTATCGGTGCATTTACGGCATACAAATCAGGTCACGCTTTGAATAACAAACTGCTGCAGGCTGTTCTGGCAAAACAGGAAGCCTGGGAGTATGTGACTTTCGAGGACGACGCAGAAATGCCGCTGGCGTTCCGCGCGCCGACGCTGGTTCTGGCATAAGTCAGAACCATAATAGTCAATTCGACTGGTAACCTGGTACTCTCTCCGGCCAGGGAGCCAGTCGTTTTCTTTTTTATATTCCCGCTGCATCCCGCTTTGATTTTTAACTGCATTTTTTGCGCGTTCGTTCCTTTTTTAAACGTTTTTACCCCACCTGAGCCCTCATTCCTGCTGCTGTGACGACGTATTAATGTTAGTATTTGGACGCAAAATATTTTTCAGGGTTGCTACCAACAAAAGGTAACGTAAGTGAGTGGATTGCTGACGCGCTGGCGACAGTTTGGCAGAAGGTATTTCTGGCCGCATCTCCTGTTGGGGATGGTCGCGGCTAGCCTCGGCCTGCCAGCGCTTAGCAACGGTCATGAGCATGAAACCGCGTCGCCAGCAAAAACGGCCTCCAGCAATCATCATCCTGCTAAAGTCAATTTTTCTCAGCTAGCGCTGCTGGAGTCCTCCAGCCGTCGACCCAATTTTACCGTTGATTACTGGCATCAGCATGCTATTCGTACGGTCATCCGCCATCTCTCTTTCGCGATGGCGCCGCAGGCGCTGCCGGTAGCTGAAGCGTCTTCACCGCTCCAGGCGCAGCATCTGGCTCTCCTTGATACGCTTAGCGCTCTGTTGACACAGGCGAGTAAACCTCCGGCTATTGTCCACCTGGCGGCATATAACCCCACCTTTTCCCATTGTGCGTTTCGCGTCTGTACCTGGATTAGCCAGGTTACGGGCATACGCGCCGGGCCTCAACGTCTCAGTTAAACCAAAAACGGACCATTCTATTTTTTGTGACTCCGCACTGCGGGGCGTTTGAGATTTTATTATGCTAATCAAATTATTAACTAAAGTATTCGGTAGCCGTAACGACCGTACGCTGCGTCGTATGCGCAAAGCCGTCAACGTGATCAACGCCATGGAACCGTCCATGGAAAAACTTTCCGATGACGAGCTGAAAGGGAAAACTGCTGAATTCCGTGCTCGCCTGGAAAAAGGTGAAAGCCTGGAGAGCCTGATCCCGGAAGCCTTTGCAGTCGTGCGTGAAGCGAGTAAACGTGTCTTCGGCATGCGCCACTTTGACGTTCAGTTGTTGGGCGGCATGGTTCTCAACGAGCGCTGTATTGCAGAAATGCGTACTGGCGAAGGTAAAACCCTGACCGCAACTCTGCCTGCCTATCTTAATGCGCTGAGTGGCAAAGGTGTACACGTAGTCACCGTCAACGACTACCTGGCACAGCGTGATGCGGAGAACAACCGTCCGCTGTTTGAATTCCTGGGGATGAGCGTAGGGATTAACATGTCTGGCCTGCCTGCACCGGCCAAACGTGAAGCGTATGCCGCTGATATTACCTACGGCACCAACAACGAATATGGGTTTGACTATCTGCGCGACAATATGGCGTTCAGTCCTGAAGAACGCGTGCAGCGCAAGCTACACTATGCGCTGGTGGATGAAGTCGACTCCATCCTGATCGATGAGGCGCGTACTCCACTTATCATTTCTGGCCCGGCTGAAGACAGCTCCGAAATGTATAAGAAAGTGAACAAGATCATTCCGCATCTGGTGCGTCAGGAGAAAGAAGATTCTGAGACCTTTACCGGCGAAGGGCACTTTTCCGTTGATGAGAAAGCGCGTCAGGTTAACCTGACTGAACGCGGCCTGGTGCTGATTGAAGAGCTGCTGGTGAATGAAGGTATTATGGACGAAGGCGAGTCACTGTACTCACCGACTAATATCATGCTGATGCACCACGTGACTGCCGCGTTGCGCGCGCATGTGCTGTTCACTCGTGATGTTGACTACATCGTTAAAGATGGTGAGGTGATCATCGTCGATGAGCACACGGGACGTACCATGCATGGTCGCCGCTGGTCTGATGGCTTACATCAGGCTGTTGAAGCGAAAGAGGGCGTGGATATCCAGAATGAGAACCAGACCCTGGCTTCAATTACCTTCCAGAACTATTTCCGCCTTTACGAGAAGCTGGCAGGGATGACCGGTACCGCCGATACCGAAGCGTTTGAATTTAGTTCGATCTATAAACTGGATACCGTTGTGGTTCCGACCAACCGTCCGATGATTCGTAAAGACATGGCGGACCTGGTTTATATGACTGAAGCGGAAAAAATTCAGGCCATTATCGAAGATATTAAAGAGCGTACCACTGCGGGTCAGCCGGTTCTGGTGGGGACCATTTCTATCGAAAAATCAGAAGTGGTCTCTAATGAATTGACCAAGGCGGGCATCAAGCACAACGTGCTGAATGCGAAATTCCACGCCAGTGAAGCGGACATCGTTGCTCAGGCGGGCTATCCGTCTGCGGTGACCATTGCGACCAACATGGCTGGTCGTGGTACTGACATTATGCTCGGTGGTAGCTGGCAGGCTGAAGTCGCCCACCTGGAAGATCCGACTGCGGAACAGATTGCTCAGATCAAAGCCGACTGGCAGGTTCGTCACGATGCGGTGTTGGCTGCGGGTGGTCTGCATATCATTGGTACCGAGCGCCATGAATCTCGCCGTATTGATAACCAGTTGCGCGGTCGTTCAGGTCGTCAGGGGGATGCCGGTTCTTCCCGTTTCTATCTGTCAATGGAAGATGCCCTGATGCGAATCTTCGCTTCTGACCGCGTATCCGGCATGATGCGTAAACTGGGTATGAAGCCGGGTGAGGCTATCGAGCATCCGTGGGTGACCAAGGCGATTGCCAACGCGCAGCGTAAAGTAGAGAGCCGCAACTTCGATATTCGTAAGCAATTGCTGGAATATGATGACGTGGCTAACGATCAGCGTCGCGCTATTTACACCCAGCGTAATGAGCTGCTCGACGTGACCGACGTTAGCGAGACGATTAATAGCATTCGTGAAGACGTGTTTAAAGCCACTATCGATGCCCATATTCCTCCGCAGTCGCTGGAAGAAATGTGGGATGTGGAAGGACTGCAGGAGCGTCTGAAAAATGACTTCGATCTGGATCTACCGCTCAAAGAGTGGCTGGATAAAGAGCCGGAGTTGCACGAAGAAACGCTGCGCGAGCGCATTCTGCAAAGCGCCATTGAAACCTATCAGCGCAAGGAAGAAGTCGTTGGCGCTGAGATGATGCGCCACTTTGAAAAAGGCGTCATGCTGCAAACTCTGGACTCGCTGTGGAAAGAGCACCTGGCAGCGATGGACTACCTGCGTCAGGGTATCCACCTGCGCGGCTATGCGCAGAAAGATCCAAAGCAGGAATATAAGCGTGAGTCCTTCTCTATGTTCGCTTCGATGCTGGAATCACTGAAATATGAAGTGATCAGCACATTAAGTAAGGTGCAGGTACGGATGCCGGAAGAGGTTGAAGCGATGGAACAGCAGCGTCGTGAAGAGGCTGAGCGTCTGGCGCAGATGCAACAGCTGAGCCATCAGGATGATGATACCGCAGCTGCCGCCGCGCTGGCCGAACAAACTGGCGAGCGTAAAGTAGGCCGTAACGATCCTTGTCCGTGCGGCTCTGGTAAAAAATACAAGCAGTGCCACGGTCGTTTGAGCTAAGCTCTGGCACGTTGAATACAAGGGCGCAGATATCTGCGCCTTTTTTATGGAAGAAGCACAATGAAAAAACTCCAAATCTCGGTAGGTATTATCCGCAATGCGCAAGGCGAAATTTTCATCACCCAGCGTTCTGCCGATGTGCATATGGCGAATAAGCTTGAATTTCCTGGCGGAAAAATTGAAGAGGGAGAGTCGTCAGATCAGGCCTTAGTGCGCGAATTGCAGGAAGAGGTCGGCATTACGGTGAGAGCTGCCAGCCTGTTCGATAAACTGGAGTACCAGTTTCCCGACCGTCACATTACGCTGTGGTTCTGGCTGGTGGAAAGCTGGGATGGCGAGCCGTGGGGAAGAGAGGGGCAGCCAGGCCGCTGGATTGCGCAGAGCGCACTCGTCGCTGAGGATTTTCCTCCGGCAAATGAACCCGTGATTGCAAAATTAGTTCAGAGACAATAAGCCGGATTGGACGAAGCCGCTATCCGGCAAGTTATAATGGGGCTTGCCCGGTTTTACTCTTTCTCTTCGCTCCAGCCATCGCTGTCAGACAGATCGCTGCTGCTTGGGATGCGCTTTTCCTCCGCCGCCCATTCACCTAAATCAATCAGCTGGCAACGTTTAGAGCAGAATGGACGATGCTGGCTCTGCTCATTCCAGACCACGATCTTGCCGCAGGTTGGGCAATTGACGGTTATCTCTTCTGACATATTTCCCCCTTAACAGCAGGCCAGTTCAAAATCAAAACGCTCCGGTACGATACCATGCTCGCTGTCCAGCGGCATAAAGCGGATGGCAAAACGGCTCTTATGGCCTGAGATTTGTGGATAGAGCTGGCTGGAAAGATCCAAATGTAGACGCAGCAGGTCGGCATCCTCGCCGTTATCCTGATAAAAACCGTTCAGGCTGGTCTGTTTGCGGAAGGGGGCAGAGTTGCGGATGAGGTCAAGGATGAGCATCAACGATTGCGTCAATGGTTCAAGGCTGGATAGCCACTTACCGACTTGCTCATCGCGATATGCCTGAGGCATATGCAGCCAGATGTGCAGCGTCGGGAGATCGAAGCTACAGCAGCCGCCTGGAATGCTCAAGCGTTGGCGCACCAGCGCGACCAGACGATCCTCACGCAGGTACTGGCCGATCCGCGGAGCTGACATTAACGTGCTGCCTGATTGTTTTAGCTGCTGACGTAATTCGTTGATTCGATCCTGATCAACTCCAGGCACTTCCGCCCAGGATTGCAGCTTCCGCTGCTGGCGATCCAGCTCTTTCATCAAATCGGTACGTACTTCGCCGCGTTCAAAAACATCTAAGAGATCGCCGATATTGCGGAAAAAATAAAGTGCATCCGCTTGGCTGGTAACCGCTGGATGCACGGACAGTTGTTGTAGCAAAAATTCAATGCGCAGCCAGGTGCGCATTTTTTCATTAAGCGGATGTTCAAATAGAACAGGGGTATGCATTACGGTTTTTCCTGTGAGGCGGCCTGCGATGCCAGTAGTTGATACTTTGCATGCAGGCGGGCGACATCTGATGCGAGGGCATCAGGTGAACCCAGATTTTCAATAACATCATCCGCAACGGCAAGGCGCTGTTCGCGCGTCGCCTGAGCGGCAAGAATATGTTCCGCATGTTGCCGACTAACCCGATCACGAAGCATCGTACGCTCTATTTGCGTCTCTTTTGGCACATCGACAACCAGTACGCGGTCGGCTTTGGCAGACAAACCATTTTCGACCAATAATGGTACAACCCAGAGAATATAAGACGAGGTGGCAAGCTGCATCTGCCGACGCGTTTCCTGCTGTATTTGTGGATGCAGCAGCGCGTTTAGCCAGCTCTTATCCTCCGCATGAGCAAAAATATGCTCACGCAGAGCACGACGGTTCAGAGTGCCATCTTCATTGAGCATCTGCGCACCGAAGCGTTGAGCAATAGCGCTTAGCCCAGGGGTGCCGGGCTCTACCACCTGGCGCGCGATAATGTCAGCATCAATAACGTTGATCCCGAGATGTGAGAATGCATCGGCTACGGTACTTTTACCACTGCCGATGCCACCTGTTAACGCTACCGTGTAGGTCATACACCTCAATCCTGAAACTGACTACATGCACATTTTTCAATAAACAGCGCCGTTATTTACCCCAAGACGATGACACTGCGGCAGTTGCTTTATTGACGTGATATCAAACCGATAAACTGCTATCACCACGCATTTTGATTCTTTTTACACATGTAAATCAAGTGGTTAAAAATGATACACTGGTGATTGAATATCGCGAGTTCGCTTTTGACCATTCCCCGGATAAATTTATACGATTGTAGCGTAAAAAAAGTGAAAATCGCAGTCTTGCGCGGCCATGATTCGTGCGTATGATAACGTCACTGGAGTTGTGCTCTCCCACTAATGCAATTAACCCCAGGAATTCACACATGCGTATTGAAGAAGATTTGAAGCTTGGTTTTAAAGACGTTCTTATCCGCCCGAAACGTTCTACCCTCAAAAGCCGTTCTGATGTACAGCTGGAACGTGAATTCACTTTTAAACATTCTGGCCAGATCTGGTCTGGTGTGCCAATTATTGCTGCAAACATGGATACGGTCGGTACGTTTGCTATGGCTAAAGCGCTGGCTTCTTTCGGCGTTCTGACCGCAGTACATAAGCATTACAGCGTTGAACAGTGGCAGGTGTTTGTTCAGAGCGTATCGGCGGACGTACTGCAGCATGTGATGGTTTCGACTGGCACCTCTGATGCGGATTTTGAAAAAACGAAACAGATTCTGCTGCAGAACCCGCAGCTTAGCTTTGTGTGCATTGATGTGGCGAATGGTTATTCCGAGCACTTCGTGCAGTTTGTGGCGAAAGCGCGCGAAGCCTGGCCGCAGAAAACCATTATTGCGGGTAACGTCGTTACGGGTGAAATGTGCGAAGAGCTGCTTCTTTCGGGCGCCGATATCGTGAAGGTTGGTATTGGGCCGGGTTCAGTGTGTACGACTCGCGTAAAAACCGGCGTCGGATATCCGCAACTTTCCGCAGTGATTGAATGTGCCGACGCGGCGCACGGCCTGGGCGGACAGATTATCAGCGATGGCGGTTGTACTATGCCTGGCGATGTGGCTAAAGCATTCGGTGGTGGTGCTGACTTCGTTATGCTTGGCGGTATGCTGGCTGGTCACGAAGAGAGCGGCGGTACCGTGGTTGAAGAAAATGGCGAAAAATTCATGCTGTTCTACGGCATGAGTTCCGAGTCGGCGATGACCCGTCACGTTGGCGGTGTAGCTCAGTATCGTGCGGCTGAAGGCAAAACCGTTAAGCTGCCTCTACGCGGCCCGGTTGAAAACACCGCGCGCGATATCCTTGGCGGCCTGCGTTCCGCATGTACCTACGTTGGCGCTTCACGCCTGAAAGAACTGACTAAACGCACGACTTTTATTCGCGTACAGGAACAAGAGAACCGCGTGTTCAACAGCCTGTAATACAGCCCGCTGGCGCGTTTGCGCCAGCTTTATCCCCCCATCCCGCTAATGGCGTCGCCCAGATGAAAAATGGGCAAATACATCGCTACCACCAGTACGCCGACAATCGTTCCAGTGACAACCAGCATCATCGGTTCCAGCAAGGTTGCCAGATTATCTGCCTGCTGATGCGTCTGCTCACTATGGTGACGAGCCAGATTTTCCAGCATAGTATCCAACGAACCCGAGGCTTCACCGGTACGAATCAGTTGTATACAAAGCGGTGTGAATCCTCCGCTGTTGGTGAGCGCCTGCCAGATGGGCTCGCCGTGGGTAATGTGCTGGCAAACCTGCTGGAGTCTTTTTCGCCATAGCGGACAGCTCAGGGTTTCCTCCACGCTTTGCAGACCTTGCAGGAAGCTGATACCGGCGCTTTGCGTCAATGCGAGTACAGTAAAAATCTGGCTAAGGCGCTGGCCGCATAGCAGTTTGCCAAATACCGGCAGCGTATGGAGTAGCTTCTGACGATACAGCAGCCAGTCTGGCCGCTGGCAAATCAACCGGTTAAGTATCGCAGGTAAAATACCCAACGCAGCAAGCAATGACCAAAAGCGAGTTAACCCTTCGCCGACGCTCATTACCGCGCGGGTCAGCCACGGCAGCGGGGTATTGAAGGTTTGATAAATGGCAGCAAACTCAGGCAAAACGAAGCACAACATTCCCATCACCACCAGCAACGCCAGAAACAAAATAATCACCGGGTAGCGCAGTGCTTTTTTCACTTTCTCGGTAAGAAGTAGCTGTTCTCGCTGCTGGTAGGCCAACTGAGCGCAGCAAAGCTCCAGTTTACCGGTAAGCTCGCCGGTGCGGATCATCGCCAGATAGAGCGGAGGAAACACATCAGGCCATTTTTCCAGGGAGGCTGAAAGCGAAATGCCTTGCGCCAGATCCTCAGCCTGGGTTTGTAGCAACGCCTGCCATTGCTTATTGGGTTGTTGCTGCGCCAGCAGTTCCAGCCCCTCTGCCAGTGGAAGACCGGCCTGAAGAAGGACAGCTAACTGGCGAATGATTTCACTACTGTAACGCGGATGCCAGAGGGAGTTTTGTACGCTACAGCGGCGCAGCATAAGTGGGATGATTTGCTGCCGTTGCAGCGTCTGCAATGCTTCGGGGCGATTATCCTGCCAGAATGTTCCCTGGCAGGGAACGCCCTGAATTGTAATACCGCGCCAGCGCCAGAGTCGTTTAGTCGCCATGTGGTATCCCCAAAACGCGTACCACTTCTTCAAGACTTGTCATCCCTCGTTCCACGGCCAGGCATCCGCTCCCAAACAGTGTCATCATGCCGGATTCTCTGGCCAGAGACTCGATTTCCGCAGCGCTAAGACCTTGAGTAATAGCCTGCCGTATCGCGGTATTGACGGGTAGCAGTTCAAATAGCGCCAGACGACCGTAGTATCCGTGATAGCAGTGCTGACAGCCTGGTGCCTGCCAGCGGGGAAGCGCTCGCGGCCACAGGCTGTGCGGAACATCGGCCGTGCTGCCGGTTTCCCGGCGGCAGTACGGACACAGTTTACGGACCAGGCGTTGAGCAACAACCAGAGAAAGCGCGGATGAGACCATCCAGCGCGCAACGCCCATCTGCTGCAGGCGAACCAGCGTTTCACTGGTCGAATTGGTGTGTAGGGTTGAGAGTACCAGATGCCCGGTTTGTGCTGCTTTTATCGCAATTTCAGCGGTTTCTGCATCGCGTATTTCCCCCACCATTACGATATCGGGATCCTGACGTAGCAGGGCGCGCAGTACGCTGTGGAAAGTTAGCCCTGCGCGAGGGTTAATCTGCGTTTGATTCATCCCTACAATGGGGATCTCCAGAGGATCTTCTACGCTACAGATATTCACCTCGTCGCGATTCCGCGCCTGCAGCGCGCTATATAAAGTGACGGTTTTTCCACTTCCAGTCGGACCGGTGACCAGAATCAGGCCCTGAGGCTGGTTAAGCGCCGAGCGGAAGGCGGCAAGCTGCTGGGAAGATAGCCCCAGTGCTTCCAGGTCCAGCGCTTGTTCAACCTGGTGTAATAAACGAAGAACAATTTTTTCCCCTCCGCGGCAGGGAAGCGTGGCGATCCGAAAAGAGATCTGGCGCTCTGAGAGCGAGAGGGTGAACTGACCGTCCTGTGGTACCCGGTGTTCAGCGATATCCAGATTGCCGAGTACCTTAAGTCGGGCGGTAATGGGTGCAGCGAGTTCTGAGGCTAGCGGCGCAAGGGAATGGAGTACGCCATCTACCCGCAGGCGAATTCTCAGATGATTATCACCTGGCTCGATATGAATATCCGATGCGCGTTGGCGCAGAGCTTGTTCCAGGAGGTTATTCACCTGTTCGACGATGCTGGCTGAAGCTTCACCTGGGGAGGAGAGCATCGATATTCCCGGCGTCTGCAGGCGTTTGTCCATCTGGTCCTGGCTCCAGCATTCAATGTCGATCCTTTTCTGGGTAGCGAAACGTAGCGCCTCCATCAGCTCCGGTGCTGGCGCATCAACCACGGCGATGGCGAGGGTATGTTCATCGCTATCTAGCAACAAGGCGTGATAACGTTGGCAGAGAGGTATCAATTGTTCAGTTTTCATTACCGCGCCCTCAGTTAAAACGGAACACGTCTTCACAGGCCTGCTTGAGTGCGCTATCACCGGTAATAGTACAAACGCGCTGCCAGCCGGTGATGCCGTTAGCGTTATCCCAGGTCGGCGTCATCGTGACGTTTAAACCATTGAGACTTTCCTGCCCGGTGAGCGTGACAACGCCTGTGGTTATGGTCATCGCCGAGACATAGCGGGTGGTGGCAGGCGAGGGGATCCCGTTGCTGCCGCCATCGCAGGTTGTTAATCCACCATGCTCAAGCGCGCAAAGCTCAATGGCGGTGCGGAAAGGTACGAAGGTTTGCAGCATGTCGGTAAGAGCCGCTTTTCGCAGATAGTTCTGATAAGCCGGAATACCGATTGCGCTGAGAATAGCGATGATCCCAATGACCACCATGAGTTCGATGAGGGTAAAGCCACGTTGTTTGTCCATAAGTTGCTCCTTGTTATCTTCGGGAGCACTTTGCCGGGCTTTATTCAAAGGTACGAGCTGCCGATTACGCCTAGAGAAGCAAGGTTCCAGGCTTTTTTTGCCAGTTGCATTGAGGGATTATTGTCATGCGGGTCGGCTCGCAAAAGTAAGCCCCGGCATAAAGGACAAACCGGGACAGGGCAATTAGCGAAAACGCATAGAGAGGTCGAGAGCGCGAACGTGCTTGGTCAATGCGCCAACGGAGATGTAATCGACGCCAGTTTCGGCAAATTCACGAAGGGTATCGAATGTGACATTGCCGGAGACTTCCAGCGCCGCCTGACCATTGGTGAGTTTGACTGCTTCGCGCATCAGAGCGGTGGTGAAGTTGTCGAGCATAATAATATCAGCACCAGCTTTCAGTGCTTCGTCCAGCTCTTCAAGAGTTTCGACTTCAACCTCTACCGGCACATCAGGGTGCAGCCAGAACGCTTTTTCTACCGCCTGCCGTACCGAACCGGAAGCGATAATATGGTTCTCTTTAATCAAAAAGGCATCAGAGAGACCCAGACGATGGTTGGCACCGCCGCCACACAGGACCGCATACTTTAGCGCCGTGCGCAGGCCCGGCAGTGTTTTGCGCGTATCGAGTAGCTGAGTTTTGGTGCCAGCCAGCAGATCGACATAGCGACGGACTTCGCTTGCCACTCCGGACAAGGTCTGCACGAAATTGAGTGCGGTACGTTCGCCGGTGAGCAAAATACGTGATGGGCCTTCCAGTTCGAACAGCGCCTGATTTGCCTTTACCGCGTCGCCATCAGCAACATGCCAGGTGAAGTTAACATCATCACCCGCAAGTTGGAGAAAGACCTCTTCTACCCAGCGTTTACCGCAAAATACGCCATCTTCACGGGTGATGACTACCGCATACGATCGCGCGTCTTGCGGCAATAATTGTGCGCTAATGTCGTTATTCGCATCCACTTCACCGCCTAAATCTTCCCGCAGGGATTGGGCGACGGCATCGGTAATATCAAGATTAATACGCTCCAGCAGCGCGTCACGGCGACGATCGGGATTGTAACGGCGAGGCGTCATGATAAAGCTCCAGATAGATAAGATTCAGAAGGAGGAAACATGCTAACCTGAACGACGTTTCCGCACCACATCCGCTTCATGTCGCCAGCGGTTTGAGCGTTGAGTTTTTTGCCGTTAACCGGATGAACGAGGGTGTGTATGATGCCGGGGATTGTTTGGTCACGGTGCCGCGAATGCATAAGCTAGTAAAAGGAGATTCAACATGCAGTTGAACAGGGGATGGCTGGTAGAGGCGCGTCGGGTTCCTTCGCCGCACCACGATAGCCGCCCGGAGAATGAACCCCCCTCTTTGCTGGTGGTGCATAATATTAGCCTGCCGCCCGGCGAATTTGGCGGGCCCTGGATTGATGCCCTGTTCAGCGGTACGCTCGATCCCAATGCGCATCCTTTCTTTGCCGGGATAGCGCATCTTCGCGTTTCGGCGCATTGTCTGATTCGTCGCAATGGTGAAATCGTGCAGTATGTACCTTTCGATAAGCGCGCATGGCACGCGGGCGTTTCCAGCTACCACGGTCGCGAGCGCTGCAATGATTTTTCGATAGGCATCGAGCTGGAAGGGACCGATACGCTGGCCTATACCGACACGCAGTATCAGCAACTGGCTGCGATTACCCGCCAGCTTATCTCGCTCTATCCGGCGATAGCTGACAATATCACCGGCCATAGCGATATTGCGCCAGTACGTAAAACGGATCCCGGCCCGGCCTTTGACTGGGTAAAATTTCGCGGTCTGTTAACCCCGTCGTCAGAATAAGGAGATGCCATGACGTTGTTCACTACACTGTTAGTATTTATTGCCGAGCGTTTGTTTAAGCTGGGCGAGCACTGGCAACTCGATCACCGGCTGGAAGCATTGTTTCGCCGGATAAAGCATTATTCCCTGCTGGCTACCGTACTGATGACGGCAGCAGCAGCGGCAGTCGTTTTTATTATTCAGCGCCTGTTGCAAGGAGTGCTGTTTAACGTTCCTCTGCTGGTGTTCTGGATCCTGCTTGGCCTGCTGTGCATTGGCGCAGGTAAGATCCGTTTGCACTATCACGCCTATCTGAAGGCTGCGGCGCGTGATGATAGCCGCGCCTGCGATGCCATGGCCAGCGAGCTAACCCTGATCCACGGCGTGCCGCCTGGCTGCGACCAACGTGAATATCTGAGCGAGCTGCAAAACGCGCTGCTGTGGATTAACTACCGCTACTATCTCGCTCCGCTATTTTGGTTCGTTGTCGGCGGGCCGTGGGGGCCGTTAACCCTGATTGCCTATTGTACGCTACGGGCCTGGCAGACGTGGCTGGCACGTTATCAGACGCCGCGCCATCGCTTACAGTCGGGCATTGACGGTATTCTGCATGTGGTCGACTGGGTTCCGGTACGTCTGGTCGGCGTGGTATACGCTCTGGTAGGACATGGAGAAAAAGCCTTACCGGCCTGGTTTGCGTCGCTTGGCGACCGCCACTCTTCTCAATATCAGGTGCTTACGCGCCTGGCGCAGTATTCGTTGGCTCGTGAGCCGCACGTGGATAAAGTGGCTACGCCGAAGGCAGCGGTCGCCATGGCGAAGAAAACATCGCTGGTGGTGGTGGTGATTATGGCGCTGCTGACGATTTACGGTACGCTGATTTAATCGCCTGCCCGTTGACGGGCAGGCATAGCTGTTAATACGTATCCGCTGCCGGGATGCCAAAACCAGGTATCCCGTTTTCCCTACACTCATCGTGGCGTCTCCCCGTTGCCGGATGGAGAGAATTATTTGCCAGGTAATGAATAAATGCGTTGCAGGAAAAAGCAACGATATATACTCGTCGTCTTTCACGTTACATTAAGGTGGCACAGGGAAGGAATGCCGATGAGCTCAGCTCAGTGGGGCGGCTGGCTGACAAATATGGGAACTGTGAAATCTGTGCCTACAAAATGAGGCACAGAGCTCAGGGACGTATTATTGTGCTTTTATTCCACTCGCTGTTTTTTGCTTAAACAGGTAACCGACGCCGAGAACAGCAAGCCATACCGGGATCAGATAGACGGAAATTGCCATGCCTGGGGTCATCAGCATAATAATCAGTACCCCGACCATAAACAGCAGGCAGATCCAGTTTCCCAGCGGATAAAACAGCGCCGGGAAGCGAGTGACGACCCCCTGTTGCTGCTTAGCGCGGCGGAATTTAATATGCGCCAGGCTAATCATTGCCCAGTTGATCACCAGCGCAGAAACCACCAGCGCCATCAGCAGACCAAACGCCGATTCTGGGGCGAAGTAGTTAATGAGTACGCACAGCGCGGTAACCAGCGCGGAAACGAGAATAGTGTTAACCGGTACGCCGCGTTTATCGACGCTCATCAGCACTTTTGGCGCGTTACCCTGCTGGGCCAGACCAAACAGCATGCGGCTATTGCAGTATACGCAACTGTTGTAAACGGAAAGCGCTGCAGTTAATACCACGATGTTCAGGGCATTGGCCACGAAGGTGTCGCCCAGCTCATGGAAAATCAGGACAAACGGGCTGGTATCGGCGGTCACACGGCTCCACGGCAGCAGAGAAAGCAGGACAGCCAGCGAGCCCACATAGAAAATCAGGATGCGGTAGATAACCTGGTTGGTGGCTTTCGGGATGCTTTGCTCCGGGTTATCCGCTTCTGCTGCGGTGATCCCCACCAACTCCAGACCGCCGAATGAGAACATAATAATCGCCATCATCATCACCAGCCCGCTGAAGCCGTGCGGCAGGAATCCTCCGTGTTCCCACAGGTTGCGTACAGTGGCCTGTGGGCCGCCGTTACCGCTGAACAGCAGCCAGCCGCCGAACAGAATCATCGCCACGACGGCGACAACTTTGATGATTGCGAACCAGAATTCCATCTCGCCAAAAACCTTAACATTAGTCAGGTTAATGGCATTGATAGTAATAAAGAAAATGGCTGCAGAAACCCACGTAGGGATTTCCGGCCACCAGAACTGAACGTATTTCCCGACGGCGGTCAGTTCGGCCATGGCTACCAGCACATAAAGAACCCAGTAGTTCCAGCCGGAAGCGAAGCCAGCAAAGCCGCCCCAGTATTTGTAAGCAAAATGACTAAATGAACCGGCCACTGGCTCTTCTACGACCATCTCGCCCAACTGACGCATGATCAGGAAGGCAATGAAACCGGCAATTGCGTAGCCCAGAATAATACCGGGCCCTGCATTTTGGATGACGGATGCGCTACCCAGAAACAAACCGGTACCGATAGCGCCTCCCAGCGCAATAAGCTGAATATGGCGGTTTTTAAGGCCGCGCTTTAGCCGATCGCCATGCTGTTGACCTTCCATCATGAAACCTCGTGTGTGGTTATGGTTATTATGTTTGTA
>DASYFN010000118.1:0-7195 GCA_036498385.1 Klebsiella sp. | reverse complement strand
GGAAGCGGGCTACCAGCACGTGGATTACGATCAGGGCGGCAATAACCACGGCTGGAAGATGACGCTGTCGCAGAACATCGCCATCGGCATGGGGCCGGAGTTCCGCCCGATGCTGCGCTTCTACGTGACTGGCGGTCAGGTAGATAACAAGCGTACCGCGAAGGTTAACGGCACCAGGAATGAACAATTGGATTCGCTGAATGTCGGCGGCATGTTTGAAGCGTGGTTCTAAGAGAGTGAAACCGTCCCGGGTCGCTGTACAGTTGCCTGACCCGGGTACGGAGGTGCTGCGCGCCTGTCCGGTCTGGCTCAGGAGCTCTCGCGAGCAGGCTGAGGTTTCACAGTAGCACATCGCCCACCCGTGAACTCATTATACGCGCACTTTCGTCGCAACCAGCGCACCAGTCAGCAACATCAACGTACCGGAGAGCACCAGCGGCGATAGCAGACCGAGGTGATCCAGCGCCACGCCGCCAACCGCTGCGCCACAGGTGTTGGCCAGTTGGATCACCGCCACCTGAATCGAGCCGGCTTTTTCCGCCTGATCGGAAAGGGAGCGGGTGATCCACGTTGACCAGCCTACCGGTACCAGCGCGAAGGCAAAACCCCAGATTACTGCCACCATCGACGCCACAATTTTACTCTCCCCCCACAGCACCAGTACTGCGGCGCTGATAGCCAGTACTATCGGGGCAATCGCCAGCGTCGCTTTCACCGAACGCTTGAGCAGCATTGAAGAGAGCGAGGTGCCGACAAAGCTGGCGATACCGAAGCTCAGCAGCACCAACGTCAGGCCGTCGACGTCAAAGCCCGCCAGCGTCATATATACCGGGCGGATATAAGTAAAGAAAGCAAACTGACCGGCGAAAGCCATAAAGATGGCGCACATCCCGGCCATCACGCCGGGTCGCTTCAGCAGGCCGAACATGTTTTGCTGCGAAGAGGTCAATTCGCCAGGCAGAGAAGGCAGCGCCTTCAGTACCCAAATTGTACAGACCACGCCCATTACCGCAGCAGCGTTAAAAACATTACGCCAGCCGATAATCCCGCCAAGAAAGCTGCCCAGCGGCGCGGCGATCACCAGCGCTATCGACACCGCACCGAAAATCACCGACAGCGCTTTGGGTACCACGCGCATCGGCACCAGCCGCATGGTGAGCGACGCCGACATCGCCCAAAAGCCGCCCAGCGCCAGCCCGAGACAAGCGCGGCCCAGCAGCAATAATGAAAAACTGTTGGCAAAAGAGACTAACAGGCTGGAAAGGGTCAACAGCACCGAAAACAGAATCACTACATAGCGACGGTCAGTACTGCGAATGATCGAGGTGATAAACAAGCTGGCAAACATCGCCACGAACGCCGTGATGGTGACCGACTGGCCGGCAATCCCTTCGGAGATATTTAAATCCTGTGCCATCGGCGTGAGCAGGCTTACCGGCAGGAACTCAACAGTAATCAGGCAGGCAACGCAGAAGGCCACCGCAAAAACCGCCGACCAGTTTGGTCGCACTGCCTGATTAGCATGTACCGTGGATGCATATGAAGGAGTCATAAGTTACCTGCATGATTGAACGATGGGGAAGCCGCGCAGTGTAACATTTTAAATGTGACGGATTTAACGTTTTGACAACTTTCTCGTTAGCATAGCGAGTGACCGGGCGGTTCACTGGATCAAAAATGGAACGCGATTCTCTTACCCGCTGGCAGCTTAACATCAATATTTAGCAAATGCCCCGTAAACCCTCGCCCAATCGGGCGGGGATATAAGGGGAGCTAATCAGGGGTTTTCTGCGATGCTACGTAAGCCTTCAGGGTTTCGATTGTAGCGCCGCCAGCACTACAGGCAAAATAGGAGCGTGACCAGAGCACCCCGCTATTACTCGCCTTACGTAAATTCGTATTCAGAATGCGCACACGGCGGCTACTGATCGACTTCAAATTATTGACCAACACACTGATAGACAGCTTCGGCGGGTACGCAATCAGTACGTGAACGTGATCCGCTTCCCCGTCCATTTCCAGAATCTCAATTTCCAGCTTTTCGGCAGCGCTTTGAAACGCTTCCCGTATTTGCTGAATCATCATGCTGTCAAAAATCTTGCGGCGGTACTTCGTAGTAAAAATCAGGTGAACAACCAATTTACTGACGCTATAGCGGCGCGAGAGATAACCCTCAAACACCTTGTCGTGTACACTCACTTGAAAATCATCTTCTATGCCTTGACAGTATGTGCATACTACGTATGAGCACTGAAAATGAAAAGAGCTACCAAAGTACGTATTTACCCGACCGACGAGCAAGCCGCATTCCTGAATGCGCAGTTCGGCGCGATTCGGTTAGCGTACAATAAAGCCCTTCATATCAGCCGCCATATGTACCAGCGCCACGGCGTTTCCCTCAAGCCAACGCGCGACATAAAGCCGTTGCTGGCCGTGGCGAAAAAGTCACGCCGCTATAGCTGGCTCAAAGAATATGACTCGCTGGCGCTACAGCAAGCGGTGATTAATCTGGACAGGGCATTTGCTAACTTCTTCCAGAAGCGGGCTAAATTCCCCACCTTCAAAAGCAAACACGGCAAGCAATCCAGTTACCATCCCAACGGGAAGGTATTCACTGACGCTATCCAGTTGCCAAAATTGAAGCCTATCCGGGCTAATGTTCACCGTGAGATTGTCGGCAACGTTTCCAGTATCACGATCACCCGCAACGCGGCGGGCAAATACTACGCCTCAATACTCGCAGACGATGGACAGGACGCGGCAGCAAAGCCGACCTACATCACCAGCGTGGCGGGCTATGATTTGGGGTTATCGCATTACCTGATCGGCAATGATGGCGGCAAGGTGGCTAACCCTCGCCATCTGGTCAACGTATACCGGCGCTTGCGCCTTGCCACACAACACGAACGGGTCGCCAATGCCCGCGCTGACTTCCAGCACAAACTTTCCAGACGAATTATCGACGAAAACCAAGCGGTGATTGTGGAAACGCTGAAATCAGCAAATATGATGAAAAATCGTCGCCTTGCCTGTCATATCGGGGATGCGACATGGTCTGGGTTTGTGGCAAAACTCGCCTACAAAGCGGAGTCGGCAGGGGTTCATCTGGTCAAACTGGATCAGTGGTTCGCCAGCTCGAAAACGTGCCATTGTTGCGGCCACAAGTGCAGGCAAGCTAACGGTATAAACATCATTGCAGATGGTGATATCAGTGTAACCAGTGGATGCCATCTTCCGGTAAAAACAGCGTGTTGTAGCGCACCTGCAAAGCGTGCAGTTCGCTAACTTCCGGCTCCAGCTCCCGAAGAAAACCTTGTGCCAGGCGGATTTGTGCGTCGGTAATGGGTGTCGCAAGACGCGCCTTTTGCATCAACCGATACCAGTAGTGCAGGTTCTGCTCGCTGCCATCGACAATAGCAACCTGCCAGAGCAGCAGAATCTGGGCGGCATTTTGCAGATGCGCTTCATTAGGCCGCTCAAGGTAGCGCAGATACTCATTACCTGCGTTTTTTCCCAGTTGATCGATCATCGATTCCAGCGGCACCGGCGTAATGCCTAGCCGTTCGCTCAGGCGGCGAATGGCACGGCGAGAATCAGAGGTAATCACCCGAAATCCCACAATAAATACCACTATCAGCGTGGCTAATCCTATCCAGATCATGCATCCTCTCATTCTCTACCCGTCATACTTCAAATTGCAGATGCGTTGGCTACGGTTACCCGGCCTTATCCTTTCAGCGCAAACGCTGTTCAAAAAAAGTTAACCTTTTTGGCCTGCAATTTAAGTAGTTAGGTTATTTCTCAACCCCACTATCATAATGCGAATTAACCTGCTGTCGACAGCCTGAGGTACCCTAATGCTATTTATCGCAGTGGTGGGTAGCTACCATGAAATCTGCTATCAGAAACGTCCAGCAGTAAGCATAAATAAAAAAGCCCGGTCAAAAGGCCGGGCAAAATCACTCACACCCAATGATTCAGGCAGTCTGCATCGTTTGTTTCTCTTTCTCGTGGTGGATTTTACATTCTTCAAAGACTGCGACGATAGCCATCATACTGATACAGCCGGAGCGGACGATAAGGGGATCGTCAATAAGGGCGATGGTGAGTATGGCATTTCCTGGCGGGTATAAAAAACACACTTACCTTAACGATATAAACTCCTCCCCAGGAGCTTACTTACGTAAGCTCCTGGGGATCCTCAGACCTGCCGCCTTGATGCCACTTGAATGATTCTGTTTATAAGCGCGTTGCTGTTCAAGCCTCGAGCGATTATTCGAAGAATACCGCGATTTTGCTGAACATAGAGGGATCGGACTGATTACGCACGACTTTCTCAACATCTTCCAGCTTTTCGATCTGGCTAATCATCTGCCCCAGCCGCTGATCGTCGTTGACCAGTAACCAGATGCGGCTCTGATTGCTGTCCTGAATCGGCAGACAAAGAATGCCTTCAACGTTAAATGCGCGGCGGGCAAACAGGCCGCAAACGTGGGTCATCACGCCAGGATGGTTGCGCACGGTGAGCTGTAGAATAACGTTTTCATGAGTCGATTGTTGCATGGCTTATTCCCCCACCATTTCAGTATTTGCCGCACCCGGCGGAACCATCGGATACACTTTTTCTTCGGCATCGATACGCACGTGGATCAGTGCCGGACCAGGGCGATCGATAATCGCCTGCAGCGCCGTCTGCGGGTCGGCTTCGTTATTTAAATCACAGGTTTGCAGACCAAAACCGGCGGCGATCTGCATAAAGTTTACTATTCCCGGATAGGTCGCGGCGAATACGCCCTGCTTATAGAACAGGCTCTGCTGCTGGTGAACCAGGCCCAGCGCTTCGTTATTCATCAGGATGATTTTCACATCCAGCTGATTTTCCGCGGCGGTAGCCATCTCCTGAATATTCATCATCAGGCTGCCGTCGCCGGAGAAGCAGATAACCTTGCGCTGCGGGTTTGCCAGCGCCGCGCCAACCGCGGCAGGAAGACCAAAGCCCATGGTACCCAGACCGCCGGAGGTCAGCCACTGGCGCGGACGGTTCAGCGGATACGCCTGAGCGGCCCACATCTGATGCTGACCCACGTCGGTGGTCACAATCGCTTCATCGTCAACGCAAGCGGCAACGGCGTTAATCAGGCCATAGTGGGTGAGCGGGTTTTTCTCCTGCGGAATGGTGCACGGAAACTCACGCTGCAAATCAGCCACCAGTTGCAGCCATTCACTGCGCGGCTGCGCCTCGACCAGCGGGATCAATTGGTTCAGCACTTCGCCAACGTCACCCTGAATCGCCACGTGCGGTTGCTTGATTTTACCCAGCTCTGAACGGTCAATATCAACGTGGATAATCTTCGCATTCGGGCAAAACTGCTCGGTTTTACCAATTGCCCGGTCATCAAAACGTGCGCCTAAAACCACCAGTAAATCAGTACGTTGAAGGATAAAATTGGTGCTGCGCGCGCCGTGCATCCCCAGCATGCCCAGCGAAAGCGGGTGCGCTTTCGGCAGCATCCCCAGCGCCATCAGAGTCAGAGTGGTCGGCAGGTTGGCCTTTTCCGCCAGTTGGCGAATTTGCTCAGGAGCGTTGATGACCCCGCCGCCCAGATAAAGTACCGGGCGTTGCGCGGTGTTAATCATCTCCGCCGCTTCGCGCACTCTGGCACAGTCGAACGCAGGGGTTGCCATGCGGGTACCGGGTTCCGGCAGGACATCCAGCTCAATGGTCGCCGCCTGAACATCCTTAGGAATATCTATCCATACCGGCCCTGGTCGCCCGGACTGCGCGATGCGAAACGCGTCGCTCATCACCTGCGGCAGTTCAGCAATATTGCGCACCAGATAGTTATGTTTCGTGATGGGGATAGAGATACCGTAGGTGTCGACTTCCTGGAAGGCATCGGTGCCGATCATTGAGGCTGGAACCTGGCCGGTAATGCACACCAACGGAATCGAATCCAGGCGGGCGTCAGCGATAGCGGTAATCAGGTTAGTTGCCCCCGGGCCGCTACAGGCCATACATACCGCGGGTTTACCCTCGGTGCGCGCCATACCCTGGGCGATAAATCCCGCGCCCTGCTCGTGACGCGCCAGAATATGGCGAATCTGGGTGCTTTGGCTTAACGCGTCGTAGATAGGAAGGATGGAGCCGCCCGGAATGCCGCTGACCGTGGTGATCCCCTGACGCTCCAGTAAATGAACGACTAACTGCGCGCCAGTGAAGCGCATTTTTTGTGATGTTGTGCCCGAACTTGCCATGCTCCAGTCCTTTTATTCTGGGCCGACTTACCGGGGGGGTTGAAACGAAAAACCCCGCTCGGTTTGCGCCGGCGGGGTTTGGAATTCGTGTTGTTCCGGACCCTACGGCGCGTTGCCGACGACGACCACCACAGACACGACGACCACCGCGGCAGGCGCGGTTAGTAGTAGAGTCGAAGTCAGCGTGGTTGCGTTCATTAGGGACCTGTTGTCTCAAAAAAGTGAATGGATTTATACAAACACAGCTTTTGTCATTTCACAATGGATTTATTTCCAACCAGGAAAAACTGTGTGAAGGATCACATTAATTTGCGGAGGGATAAAAACAAAAAACCCCACCGCGGTGAGGTTTTTTGATCGGTGTTTTTCCGGTTGGTAGCCATAAACACACTGTATTACGTCAACGACAAAAGTATACGCGATCGGGGGAGAAGGCGCAATTTTCATCACGGTTTTTGCTGATTTAGAGTATGGATCGCGCACGCAAATTTGTCCAAAAAAAATACTGTTCATATATACAGTATTCATTCTATACTGAGAGGGTACGCAGGGTGACATCTGGGGCCGCACTTTTACCGGCGCAATGAAGTCCTGGCTGAAACGGGTGGTGCCGTCAGCGCCTTAACCCCAGCAGAGCACACTGTGTTACGTCAACAAATACCCCGAATAATTCGGGTCGCAGCCAGCAGGCTAGCGCCTGAAATATAACGGGTATACCCTGGCTGGCAACAGGCGGCGGAAAGGTACGTCAGCCAGTTGTGCTCCTGAACCAGAGGAGACGCGTATGGGCGGAGTGGATATCGTTATTCTGATCCTGAAACTCATGGTTGCCGTGTTGCAACTACTTGATGCAGTCCTGAAACAGTTCCGCTGATTCAGGTTCAAGTCGCACCTGAGAGGGGCGGGAAACCGCCCCTCTACAGGCTAACCTGATGGAGAA
>DASYFN010000117.1:0-48534 GCA_036498385.1 Klebsiella sp. | reverse complement strand
GCGACAACGTGTCAATTAAATCGCTCGAAAGCATGGTTGCTGCAGCAAATGTAAAAAATGGTCAGGAAGACGTGTCGGGTATTTTGCTTTTTAACGGCACCCATTTTTTTCAACTATTAGAAGGGCCTGAAGAGAAGGTTGAAAAAATCTATCGCCATATTTGTGAAGATCCACGCCACTATAATCTTGTCGAGCTATTAAGGGATCATGGCCCGACGCGTCGCTTTGGCAAAATAGGTATGGAACTCTTTGATTTACGAGAGTATGACCGTGATGAAGTACTGCAGGTTGTACTTGATAAAGGAACGACTAAATATCAGCTAACCTATGACGACAGGGCTCTCCATTTTTTCCGCACCTTCGTGGAAGCAACGGAAAAGGAGAACTATTACGAAATTCCTGCGGCCGAAAGCTGGGATTTTGTGACGGAGGGGGCAGCCTGGTATCCTGAAACCCCGCTGGCGCAGGCCGAATGCAGCTTCGCTTTTCAGCCGGTTATCGATCCATTTGCCAAAGAGATAGTCTCCTTTGAAGCGCTGCTGCGCACCACTTCCGGTGAATCGCCCGCTGTCTATTTTGACGGGCTATCGCGAGAGGATATCTACTGGGCAGATCTCCATAGCAAGCGTATCGCGTTTGCCATGGCCGGATGTTTGCGTCTGCGTGGACGCACATTGTCAATTAATCTTCTGCCAATGACTCTGGTAAATGTTCCCGAAGCTGTGGAATTTCTTTTAACGGAAATCAAAGCGAATGGTTTGATTCCAGAGCAGATTATTGTTGAGTTCACCGAAAATGAAGCAATTTCCCGTATTGATGAATTCACCGATTCTGTACGTAGACTCAAGTCTGCGGGTATTCGCGTGGCTATTGATCACTTTGGCGCAGGGTTTGCCGGACTTTTGCTGCTGGCCCAGTTTCAGCCAGACCGCATCAAGATAAATCGCCAACTGGTTAAAGATATTCATAAGCATGGTCCAAAACAGGCTATCGTCCAGGCCATCATTAAATGCTGTAACTCGCTGGAAATAGCCATTTCAGCGGTGGGTATCGAGCGGCCGGAAGAATGGATGTGGCTGGAGTCAGCTGGTATTGCGCATTTCCAGGGGAATTTGTTTGCCAGCCCGTGTCTGGGGGGGATTCCAGCTGTATCATGGCCCGAGAAAAAAACGGCCTGGGACATTCTTTAAATTTTATACACTGCTGAGTGCGTCGTTACGCTGGAAAAACCGTACAGAATGGTGAACTGATACGTCCTTTTTGTCCTATACAATGGCGCCTGACCTGTTATATTTTAACTGTACAAGAAAAGTTAATTATACAACCCGACTATCCCCTAAATAATTCGAGTTGCAGGACAAAACGGTTAACCGTTTTGAACAGCGCTTGCGCTGGCCCCGAAGGGGTGAGGCCGAAGGCTGAATCACGCGGTAAGTGAGTGAATCTCCGGGATGGGCCGAGTCACTCGCGGCCAACGCACATTCAATTCGAAGTATGACGGGTATAAATGAGTTAATTCAGTCAGGAAAGTATGACCAGGTTAGAGGGCGCGAATGGCTTATTACAGTATCGGTGAAGTTGCCGAACGGTGCGGAATCAACCCTGTTACTTTGCGTGCATGGCAGCGGAGATATGGTTTGCTGAAGCCGCAGAGAAGCGAGGGAGGGCACCGCCAGTTTGACGAGGAGGACGTTCAGCGCATTGAGGAGATCAAACGCTGGATCGATCGTGGAGTCTCGGTTGGCAAGGTTAAGGCGCTCCTGGAAGGCCATCAACCTGAATCACAAGATGCTGCCGTTCTGCTCCAGGAGGAGATGATGGCGCTTCTGCGAATTGTACAGCCCTCGAAATTACGCACCCGAATTATGTCTCTCAGCCACGAATACCCCGTAGATAAGCTCATCGATCGTCTGTTTGTGCCTGTACGAAGCAAGCTAAACCTCGATCAGAACACCTCACTCGCTATTATCAGTATGCTGGATGGTATCTTGATTGATTGCGTGGCGCTTATCCTTGCGGAATCGCGCAAAAAGGTCGGTAAAGAGACCCTGTTGGTTGGCTGGGGAAATGAAGACCGTACGCGACTGTGGCTGGAAGCGTGGCGATTGTCGCAACGGGCCTGGCACGTTAATGTTCTGGCTGAACCGCTTGATTCTCCTCGCCCGGAATTGTTCCCAGGCCAGCATATTTTTGTCTGGACTGGTCGCCCGCTAACCCCCTTGCAGGCGGAATTACTTAGCCACTGGCAAAGTCAGGGCTTTACTATTGAGTTTCATGGGGAGTAAGTAAGCGTTATTGAAGGTCAGCAGTGGAACATTTTTTGCTGTTTTATTCCGCCGCTGGCGGCGGCCCGCCAGGGCGAGGCCCATAAATGGGCCGAGTAACTCGCAGTCAACGCATCTGCAACGTGAAGTATGGTGGCTATATCAGAAATTAAGCTGGGTCCAGGCTTTGAACGTTTCGCTGCGGCTAATGTTAAAAAAATCAGTGCGACCTGAACAACCTAACTTTTTAATTAAGGTCAGGCGAATTTGATAAATTGTTTTGATATGTAAATTCAGTGACTTGCCAATGTTGACCATCGCTTCGCCATCATTCATCAGACGAATAACGTCTTTTTCTCGGTTGGTAAAAACGATACGCTCGGATTCGTTGTCAGATTTCTTACCAAACAAAGTAGGGCGGAGAATAAAAGATTTTATCTCAGCAGGCGTTGAGCGAGCTGGGATCCTGTACATCGGGATTTCACTTAGGAAATTCAAATCGTTGCCATCGGTAAGCAGGACAAAGCGAACCCTTCTACTATCGTAATGATGATTGATCACTGAATAGTAGTTATCGCTGGTGAAAAAGACATACTTTCCATGAAAACAGCCTGGTGATAGTGAATCAAGTACAAGCTGTAATCCTTGACGAAGAAGGTTATTATTAATCCACAGATCGTAATGATTAAAAAAGAGACCTTGCTTGTCGTTATTCATTTGTCCTCCGAGTCAGCAATGTTAATCATGGATTACTTTAACAAATCACGCTTAGTGATGATTTCTTGCGCGTAACATATGCAAAGTCTGGATGTATAAATCGGCGAGAATTTCATTTTTCTCGATATTCAACCGACGCTGGATCTCAACGATTAAACGTTCATTACTAACAGGTTCATTCTCAAGTCGTACCATATGTTCGATATTTTTTAGCAAAGCAGAATTAGAGATAAACTCTGCTGGAATAGTATTTTTAATTTGCATGATATCTCTCAAATAATGTTAAAAAAACGAGTTAACGAGCAAAGTCAATTGATAATAATGATCTTTGCTATACGTTTTTTCACCAGATCAACAGAAATGGTGTGCAATTTTTAAATCATCATGATGCTGTAATGCAGAATAATTAAAACTTACACTGTAACTATAGTCATGATTTTCAGGATGTACAACTTTTCCCATTAAATTTTGTACATTTAGTTTGTTTTTTTAAGCATTAATTATAACTAATTGTTTTATATATTTATTTATTATTGGCGGGAATGTAAAGTTGTACAAATAGCTCGCCCTGTAAGGGAGAAACAGGCGATCTTCCTGAGGAGTGGATGATAAAAAGGGAAGGTGGAACAGGGGAGAAGAGTGAAAGGGGGAATGGCTCCCCCTTTGGGCTTAAGCGTTACGGCTTCGGTTCAGCGACGACAACGCTTCCCACACCGCGGTTGTTGTATTCCCACATGCGGTTGAAGTTAGCGTCATTCAGATTACGCTGCGGGTTGCCTTTGTCATCCACAGTACCGGTATTGCCACTAAACGGACGATTTGAACCGACGGCATCAGCCCACGGTTTGGCAATGTTAAAACCTTCATTAATAACACTGTCGCGAATAACGACCTGGCCGTTAGTATTGCTGTCAACGTCCAGAGAGCGGCCCAATTGCGCGACGTTATCACCGAAAGCGGTAAAGCGGCTATTAATCGCCAGGAAGCCGTAGGTCATGCTCTTCAGGGTCGCAGGAGCAAAGACGTAAGCCTCTTTCTGGGTACGCGAGTTCACTACGAGGAAGTCGGTGTTATCGAACACCACAGCCCCACGACCGGAAACGATATCGACGTCGCCTTCAATATAGCTGTGGCTCACCAGCGTACGGGTCTGACGGTTATCCTGCAGGCGGTTTTGTACGCCGCTGTTGGTCACGAAAAAGGTGTTCTGGCGGCCAAGGATATTGACGTTATTAATCTGCACCTGATCGCCATCGCTGCGTAGCGCGACGGCCTGATGCGTTCCCGCGTCAACGCTGTCACCGAGATTGTTGGCGACAGTCAGGTTCTGCAACTGCAGGCCGTTATTCTGTGACCAGAATACCGCCGAGCACATCACGCCAACGCTGGCGGTGCGTTTGCTCTGGCAGTTATCAAACATATACCACGCCGGTTTACCCGGCATATATTTACCGCCAGGGTTAACCCGGTGACGCCAGGAGACCGGATCCATTTCTGAATCAATCGCCTCACTGATTTTTACGTCAATCGGCTTCTCGCCGGTGCCGTACAGGGTCAGCGCGCCAGGTGCCGCTGGAACGTACACGGTGCCCGCATATTCGCCCGGCATAATGGCGATAAACTGACGACGGTTGGAATGGCGGATAATCGCTGCATCAACCGCAGCCTGAACCGTGGTGTGGGTCACTCCCTGAGTTCCCGCAGGCCCAACGACAAAATCAGGCTGCGCCGGAAGGCTGATGGCAGACGGACGCCAGGCCGCGGCATTAGGATCCAGAGACTGGAAATAGCTTGCGGGTAAAAAGTTTTTTGCTTCGTCGGCGGTTAAAACAGGACGAGAAGCCGTGCCCGGCGCAGTCTGCGTTGAGGGCTGTTGATCGGCAGGCTTCGAACTACAGGCGGACAACGTCACGCCAAAGGCCAGTGCCAGCGTCAGGCGGGAAATGGAATATGTGTTCATGTTGCTCCGGGCAAGAATAAATCGAATAAATATACCCTAAATAATTTAAGTTGCAGGACAAAACGGTATACCGTTTTGAACAGCGCCAGCACTGCCCCCGAAGGGGCGAGGCAGCAAGCCGAGTCACGCGGCAAGCGAGTGGTTCCCGCGAGCATAGATGAACTCTGTGACCGGGGAGAATGAGCGTAGTCAACGCGCATGCAACTTGAAGTATGACGGGTATAAGTCCTTTAAAGCCTGCTGTTTTATACCAACTTAAGCGAAACGGGAAGACGTAGTGCAAAAAAGTTGCTTCCTTTACACGGCGAGAGTCTGGACTGGGTCGCTTTTGATCACAAATAAATAACATTTCTCCTTGCCTGAGTTGACATTTCTCGTGGAATCAAAATAAATGTCTATACAACCCATGACAAGTTGACTGCTATGACACACACCCTTGCCGAACGCGTAATCTGGCGTAATGTTCGCCTTGTCACACTTGATCCCCGTTACTCTCAGCCTTACGGGCTGCTGGAGTATCATGCGCTGCTGGTGCGCAGTGGACGTATTGAGGCCATTGTGCCCGAAGACGAGGCGCCCACAGGGCAGAGTATTGATCTTGGCGGCAGACTGCTTACGCCGGGGCTGATTGATTGCCATACACACCTGGTTTGTGGCGGCAGCCGGGCGCAGGAGTGGGAGCAGCGCCTCAATGGCATCTCCTACCAGACTATTAGCGCCAACGGCGGCGGCATTAACTCGACCGTGCGCGCCACCCGGGAAAGCAGCGAAGCAGAACTGCTGGCGCTGGCCCGGCAGCGGCTGGCTCGCCTGTTGCGCGAAGGGGTCACCACAGTGGAGATGAAATCCGGCTATGGACTGGATCTGAAAAACGAACGCAAGATGTTGCGGGTCATACAACAGCTTGCTGCGAGTCATGCCGTCGAGATTTCGCCAACATTACTCTCCGCTCACGCCACGCCGCCGGAATATAAAGACAACCCGGATGGCTATATCAATCTGGTTTGTGAAACCATTCTGCCCACGCTGTGGGAAGAGGAGCTCTTTGAAAGCGTCGATGCTTTCTGCGAAAACGTTGGCTTTAGCCCGGCGCAAACTGAACGGGTTTACAGTACGGCCAGGGCATTGGGTATTCCGGTAAAAGGGCATGTTGAGCAGCTCTCTTCGCTGGGCGGCGCCGAATTAGTGAGTCGCTATAAAGGCCTTTCCGCCGACCATATCGAATACCTGACGCCGGAAGGTGTGGCGGCGATGAGCCGCAGCGGCACCGTGGCGGTGCTCCTGCCTGGTGCATTCTATTTCCTTAATGAAACCCGCAGGCCGCCAGTTGACCTGCTGCGTAAATATAACGTCCCGATGGCTGTGGCGACGGACTACAACCCCGGCACCAGCCCCTTCGCCAGCCTGCATCTGGCGATGAATATGGCTTGTGTGAAATTTGGTTTAACGCCGGAAGAGGCGTGGGCTGGCGTGACTCGTCATGCGGCGCAGGCTTTGGGGCGTCAGGCGAGCCACGGCCAGTTGGCTCCGGGCTTCGTTGCCGATTTTGCTATCTGGGATGCGGAGCATCCGGTAGAGATGGTTTATGAGCCCGGGCGCAGTCCGCTCTGGCAACGCGTGGTGCGAGGAGAAATGGTATGAATCTATGGCAACCCACGCCCGCTGCGCTCTGGCAGGGACGTGACGACAGCGCGGAAGCGGCTAACGCGCTGCGCCTGTTTCAGACTATCGCCCGGGCCGGGCGTTTTGAACCGGAAGCGCTGGCTGGCGACATTGCCCTGCTGGGCTTCGCCTGTGATGAAGGGGTTCGGCGTAATAAAGGACGTACCGGCGCTGTCAAAGGGCCGGAAACCCTGCGTCGGGCGCTGGCGAATATGGCCAGCCACCACGGTCATGACCGCTGTGTTGATATGGGGAGCATCAGTGTAGAGGGCGAAGCGCTGGAAGCGGCGCAGCAGGCGCTGCGCGAGGCGGTTGCTGCCTGCCAACGCGCGGGCAAGCGTACGCTGGTCCTGGGCGGCGGTCACGAGACGGCCTTTGGCCACGGCGCCGGCGTGCTGGACGCGTTTCCTGGAGAAGAGATCGGTATTATTAATCTCGACGCACATCTTGATTTGCGCTGTGCCGGGCAGGCCAGCTCTGGTACGCCGTTCCGCCAACTGGCGCTGGCCTGTGAAGCACAGCAGCGCGTTTTTCATTACACCTGTATCGGCGTAAGCCGCGCCGCCAATACCCTGGCGCTGCTGGACGAAGCTGACCGCCGCCAGGTAACGATTATCGACGATCTGGAAGTGCTTACCGCTTTCGAGGCGCGGGTTCTCCCGGAAATCGAGCGTAATATTACCCGCTATGATCGCCTGTATCTGACTATCGATCTCGACGTGCTGCCCGCGCATGACATGCCCGCAGTATCCGCTCCTGCCGCGCTTGGCATTCCGCTGGCCACGCTGCTGCGCATCGCCGAGCCGCTGTGCCGCAGCGGTAAGCTCCGGGCGGTGGATCTGGTGGAGTTTAATCCGCAGTATGATATTGATAGCCAGGGAGCCCGCGCGGCAGCCCGTCTGGCATGGCAAATCGCCCATTGGTGGCAGTAGCGATTCAGTATATTCTGGGCGTTTCGCCACCCGTTAGCACAAGGAAGCCCGGCCATGTTCTCCCCGCAACCTCGTTCCGCGCCCGCGCCATTCTATGAAAAGGTGAAGCAGGCTATTAGCGAAAAAATCCACAGCGGCGTCTGGCGGCCGCATGATCGCATTCCCTCGGAGGCGGAGCTGGTGGCGCAGTTTGGCTTTAGCCGTATGACCATCAACCGGGCGCTGCGCGAACTGACCGATGAAGGACTGCTGGTGCGTTTGCAGGGGGTGGGGACGTTTGTCGCGGAGCCGAAAGGGCAGTCGGCGCTGTTTGAAGTGCGCAGCATCGCCGAAGAAATCGCCTCTCGCCATCATCAGCACCGCTGCGAGGTGCTGCTGCTGGAGGAAACGCAGGCGGACCTGATTCAGGCCGCAGCGCTAAATGTGGCCACCGGTACACGGATTTTCCATTCGCTGATGGTGCATTTTGAAAATGAAGTCCCGGTACAGATTGAGGATCGCTGCGTCAACGCCGCCGTCGTGCCGGATTATTTGCGGCAGGACTATACCGCCACCACGCCCCACGACTATCTGTCACTCATCGCCCCCCTGACCGAAGGGGAGCACATTGTTGAGGCGGTGCAGGCAACGGCTGAGGAGTGCGCGCTGCTGCATATTCACGCGCATGACCCGTGTCTGCTGATCCGCCGCCGCACCTGGTCCACCACCCATATCGTTTCCCACGCGCGCCTGCTTTTCCCCGGCAGCCGCTACCGTCTCCAGGGCCATTTTGCTTCCTGATCTTCATGCGCGTCGGCAAAACGTGATTGCTGACGCAATATAACAAAAATGTATCATTTGTGTTAAATCCTGGCTTGCGCATGCTTGTATAGACAAGTATATGTATTTACGTATACAACGTTAATTGTCAGGAGAACCCCCCGATGTCGCAAAGCAAATACCGCCAGCAGGACATACGTGCGCCGCGTGGCACGACGTTAAATGCGAAGAGCTGGCTGACGGAAGCCCCGTTGCGTATGCTCATGAATAACCTCGACCCGGATGTTGCCGAAAATCCGCATGAGCTGGTGGTGTACGGCGGCATCGGACGCGCGGCGCGTAACTGGGAGTGCTATGACGCTATCGTGAAGGCGCTGAAAAATCTGGAGAGTGACGAAACCCTGCTGGTGCAGTCTGGTAAGCCAGTGGGCATATTTAAAACCCATGAAAATTCGCCGCGCGTGCTGATCGCCAACTCCAACCTGGTGCCGCACTGGGCAACCTGGGAACATTTTAACGAGCTGGATGCCAAAGGGCTGGCGATGTACGGCCAGATGACCGCTGGTAGCTGGATCTATATCGGCAGCCAGGGCATCGTACAGGGCACTTATGAAACCTTCGTTGAGGCCGGTCGCCAGCACTACCAGGGTAGCCTGAAGGGCCGCTGGGTGCTGACCGCCGGTCTGGGCGGCATGGGCGGTGCGCAGCCGCTGGCCGCAACCTTAGCGGGCGCCTGCTCGCTGAATATCGAATGCCAGCAGAGCCGCATCGATTTCCGCCTGCGTACCCGCTACGTTGACGAACAGGCGACGTCGCTGGATGACGCGCTGGCGCGCATCAAAAAATACACCGCCGAAGGCCGGGCAATCTCTGTCGCCCTGTGCGGCAACGCGGCAGACATCGTGCCGGAAATGGTCAAGCGCGGCGTGCGCCCGGATATGGTGACTGACCAGACCAGCGCCCACGATCCGCTGCACGGCTATCTGCCGAAAGGCTGGAGCTGGGAAGAGTATCAGGCTAAAGCAGAGTCGGACCCGCTGGGTACTATTCAGGCGGCGAAGCGCTCAATGGCCGACCACGTGCAGGCGATGCTGGCTTTCCACGAAATGGGCGTGCCGACGTTTGACTACGGCAACAACATTCGCCAGATGGCCCAGGAGATGGGTGTTGGCAACGCATTTGCTTTCCCCGGTTTTGTTCCCGCTTATATCCGCCCGCTGTTCTGCCGCGGCATCGGCCCTTTCCGCTGGGTTGCCCTGTCCGGCGACCCGCAGGATATCTATAAAACCGATGCGAAAGTGAAAGAGATCGTTAAAGACGATAAGCATCTGCACCACTGGCTGGATATGGCCCGCGAGCGTATCAGCTTCCAGGGGCTACCGGCGCGTATCTGCTGGGTCGGCCTGGAGTGGCGGCAGAAGCTGGGGCTGGCGTTTAACGAAATGGTGCGCAGTGGCGAAGTCTCCGCGCCGATCGTCATTGGCCGCGACCATCTCGACTCCGGCTCCGTCGCCAGCCCGAACCGCGAAACGGAAGCGATGCGTGATGGCTCCGACGCCGTCTCAGACTGGCCGCTACTTAACGCTTTGTTGAATACCGCCAGCGGCGCCACTTGGGTGTCGCTGCATCACGGCGGCGGGGTAGGGATGGGCTTTTCGCAGCACTCCGGTATGGTCATCGTCTGCGACGGTACCGATGAAGCGGCAGTGCGTATCGCCCGCGTCCTGCACAACGACCCGGCGACCGGCGTCATGCGTCATGCCGATGCGGGTTACGACATCGCCATTGAGTGCGCGACAGAACAAGGTTTAAATCTTCCGATGGTGGCAGCAACGCAGGGGCACGCTAAATGAATGCTTTAACACTGATTCCGGGTCAACTCAGCCTGTCGCAGTTGCGCGACGTTTACAGCCAGCCGCTGAGCATCACCCTCGACGAAAGCGCTTTTGCGGCGATTGATGACAGCGTTGCCTGCGTTAACGCCATTCTGGCGGAAGGCCGCACCGCCTACGGCATCAACACCGGTTTTGGCCTGCTGGCGCAAACCCGTATCTCTACCGATGACCTGGAAAATCTTCAGCGTTCGCTGGTACTGTCGCACGCGGCGGGGATTGGCGAACCGCTGGATGATGACCTCGCGCGTCTGATTATGGTGCTGAAAATAAACAGCTTGTCGCGCGGCTTTTCCGGCATTCGCCTGAGCGTGATCCAGGCGCTGATTGGCCTGGTCAATGCGGGAGTGACGCCGTGGATCCCGGCGAAGGGTTCGGTCGGCGCGTCCGGCGACCTCGCGCCGCTGGCGCATATGTCTTTAACCCTGCTTGGCGAGGGGAAAGCGCGGGTGCGCGGCGGGGAGTGGCTGCCAGCGACGGAAGCGCTGCGTCAGGCGGGGCTTGAGCCGATCGCTCTGGCGGCGAAAGAGGGACTGGCGCTGCTTAACGGCACTCAGGTCTCGACGGCGTTTGCCCTGCGCGGCTTGTTCGAAGCCGAAGATCTGTTTGCTTCCGCGGTGGTCTGCGGGGCGTTAACCACCGAGGCGGCGCTCGGATCGCGTCGTCCTTTTGACCCGCGAATTCATGAAGCGCGCGGCCAGCGGGGGCAGATTGATGCCGCAGAGCTCTATCGCCATCTGCTGACCGACGACAGCGCGATTTCCCAGTCGCACCATAACTGCCCCAAGGTGCAGGACCCGTACTCTCTGCGCTGTCAGCCGCAGGTGATGGGAGCCTGTCTGACCCAGCTTCGCCAGGCGGCGGAAGTGCTGCTGGTCGAAGCCAACGCGGTATCCGATAATCCGCTGGTGTTTGCCAGCGAGAACGACGTGATTTCCGGCGGTAACTTCCACGCCGAACCGGTGGCGATGGCGGCGGATAATATCGCGCTGGCGATTGCCGAAATCGGCTCGCTGTCGGAGCGCCGCATCGCCCTGATGATGGACAGCCATATGTCGCAGCTGCCGCCGTTCCTCGTGAAAAACGGCGGCGTCAACTCCGGCTTTATGATTGCCCAGGTGACGGCGGCGGCGCTGGCCAGCGAGAACAAAGCGCTGTCGCATCCGCACAGCGTGGACAGTCTGCCGACCTCAGCCAACCAGGAGGACCACGTTTCCATGGCGCCGGCCGCCGGTCGCCGTCTGTGGGCGATGGCGGAAAATACCCGCGGCGTGCTGGCCGTGGAGTGGCTGGCTGCCGTACAGGGGCTGGATATGCGCGAAGGCCTGACCAGCAGCCCGCTGCTGGAAGAGGCGCGACACCTGCTGCGCGAACGGGTGACCCATTACACCGAGGATCGTTTCTTCGCCCCGGATATCGAAAACGCCATTGCGCTTCTGGCGTCGCGTCATCTGACGCGGCTGCTGCCTGCCGTGCTCTCAGACCAACGCTAAACCATCGCTGTTCTCTGTACCTGTGTCGGGAGGATCTCTTCCTTCCGGCCACCCTACACGCATATTTGTCGTCGTATAAAAACTATCAGGACACTTGCATATGCAACAACAAAACAAGCCACACCTGCTGCGTGGGCTGAATGCCCGGCACATTCGTTTTATCGCCCTCGGCTCCGCCATCGGTACCGGGCTGTTTTACGGCTCGGCATCGGCGATCAAGGCTGCAGGCCCGGCGGTACTGCTGGCCTATCTGATCGGCGGCGCGGCGGTGTTTATGGTGATGCGGGCGCTGGGGGAAATGGCGGTACGCAACCCCGTTTCCGGCTCCTTCAGTAGCTACGCGCGCCAGTATCTTGGCCCGCTGGCGGGGTTTATCACCGGCTGGACCTACACTTTTGAGATGGTGATCGTCGCCCTCGCGGACGTCACCGCTTTCGGCATCTATATGGGGCTGTGGTATCCCGATGTCCCACGCTGGATCTGGGTGCTGAGCATTATCTTTTTTATCGGCGCCATGAACCTGTGCAGCGTGCGCGTTTTTGGCGAGATGGAGTTCTGGTTATCGTTGATTAAAGTGGTGGCGATTATTGCTATGATTGTCGCGGGCGGCAGCATTATTTTCTGTGGATTTGGTAACGCCTTCCCGGCAACCGGGCTGGAGAATTTATGGAGCCACGGTGGCTTTGCTCCTAATGGCTGGGAGGGGATCGTGGCTTCGCTCGGGATCGTGATGTTTGCTTTTGGCGGCGTCGAGATTATCGGCGTTACCGCTGCCGAAGCGAGGGATCCGCAGAAGGTGATCCCGCAGGCAATCAACACGATTCCGCTGCGTATCGTGCTGTTCTATGTCTGTACCCTGGCGATTCTGATGGCGCTTTTCCCGTGGAACAGTTTCGGCGAGCGGGGCAGTCCGTTTGTGCTGATTTTTGATAGTCTGGGTATTCCGGCGGCGGCCACCATCCTTAATATCATCGTCATCAGCGCCAGCATTTCGGCGATTAACAGCGATATTTTTGGCGCAGGGCGCATGATGTACGGGATGGCGAAAGAGGGGCTGGCACCAAAGAGCTTCCAGCGCATCGCCAGTAACGGCGTGCCGTGGATGACAGTAGTGGTGATGGGCGTGGCGCTGCTGGCAGCGGTGGTGCTGAACTACCTGATGCCGGAGCAGGTGTTTGTGCTGATTGCTTCGCTGGCGGCCTTCGCCACGGTGTGGGTCTGGTTGATGATCCTGCTGGCCCACTTTGCGATGCGTCGCGGCCTGTCCGCTGAAGAGCGTAGCACTATCGCCTTCCCGGTGCCATTCTGGCCGGTTGCGCCGTTGCTGACTTTGTTGTTTATGGGGCTGGTGATTGCGGTGCTGGGGATGGTGGAGGAGACGCGGATTGCGCTCATTGCCGGCCTGGTATGGCTCGCAGTGCTGACGGCGGTGTGGTTTGCGCGGGTGCGCAAAAACGCCGTGCTGGCGGTGACGGAGTCGTGATTGTTTTAGTTTTTCCGGGCGACCAAATTGCATGAACTCGTAGCCCGGATAAAGCGTTTACGCTGCAATCCGGGATCGTTAGCTAAACAGGGCGGTAATCGACGCGCTGCCAAGGCTATGGAAATGAACGTTAAATCCCACCATCGCGCCGCTTGCGCCTTCATCGACAGCAATGTTATCGACGTCCAGCGCGTGGACGGTAAAGATATAGCGGTGGGTTTCGCCCTTCGGCGGTGCCGCGCCGCCGTATCCTGTCTGACCAAAATCGGTACGGGTCTGAATCGCTTCTTCGGGCAGTTCGGCCTGTCCGGAGCCTGCTCCCTGCGGTAAAACGCGGGTATCGGCCGGAAGGTTAGCCACAAGCCAGTGCCACCAACCGGAGCCAGTCGGCGCATCGGGATCGAAACAGGTCACTACAAAGCTTTTGGTTCCGGCCGGGACGTCGTCCCACGCCAGATGCGGCGAGATATTATCGCCATCGTAGCCCATGCCGTTGAAGACATGCCGATTGGGCAGCTTCTCGCCATCCTGCAAATCATGACTGATTAATCTCATCGTCTCTCCTCGCATTCATTCACTGATCAGCCCGAAAGTGTAGCGCGTGAGAGGCGCTTTTACCGTCGCTTATTCGCTAAAAAATGTTTCTTCCTGAACCGCGGCGTTTACTGCCCGCGTCAGGCGGCTTAGCTGCTCCGGCGTAATGATGTACGGCGGCATCAGGTAAATCAGGTGACCGAACGGGCGGATCCACACGCCTTGCTCGACGAAAAAGCGCTGCAGGGCGGCCATATTGACCGGACGATGCGTCTCGACCACGCCAATTGCCCCCAGCACCCGCACATCGGCAACCCGCTCAGATTCGCGCGCTGGTGCCAGTTCGGCGTTGAGCTGCGCTTCAATGTTTGCCACCTGCTGTTGCCACTCGCCGCTTTCCAGCAGGCGCAGGCTCTCGGTCGCTACCGCGCAGGCCAGCGGATTGCCCATAAAGGTCGGGCCGTGCATAAAGCAGCCCGCTTCACCGTCGCTGATGGTTTCCGCCACCTGGCGGGTGGTGAGGGTGGCGGAGAGCGTCATGGTACCGCCGGTCAGCGCTTTACCGAGGCACAGAATATCCGCCGCGATACCCGCGTGTTCGCAGGCGAACAGCTTGCCGGTGCGACCGAAACCGGTGGCGATTTCATCGGCGATCAGCAGGATGCCCTCGCGATCGCACATCCTGCGGATCCGCCGGAGCCACTCGGGATGGTACATCCGCATTCCGCCCGCGCCCTGAACAATCGGTTCGAGGATCACCGCCGCGATTTCATGGCGGTGGGCGGCCATCAGACGGGCGAACGGCACCATATCCCGCTCATCCCAGTCGCCGTCGAAGCGGCTCTGCGGCGCCGGGGCGAAGAGATTATCCGGCAGATAACCCTGCCACAGGCTGTGCATGGAGTTAGCCGGATCACAGACCGACATCGCGCCGAAGGTGTCGCCGTGATAGCCGTTGCGAAAGGTGAGAAAGCGCCGGCGCGGGTCACCCTTCGCCTGCCAGTACTGAAGCGCCATTTTCATCGCCACTTCGACGGCGACGGAGCCGGAATCGGCGAGGAACACGCACTCAAGGCTTTCCGGGGTTATCGCCACCAACTGGCGGCACAGGGCGACAGCGGAAGGGTGGGTGATCCCGCCGAACATCACGTGCGACATCTGGTCAATCTGCGCTTTCATTGCCGCGTTCAGCCGTGGGTGATTGTAGCCATGAATGGCCGCCCACCAGGACGACATGCCGTCAACCAACTGCTCACCACCGGGAAGGGTCAGCTCGCAGCCGTGGGCGGCAACCACCGGATAGACCGGTAGCGGCGAAGTCATTGAAGTGTAAGGGTGCCAGATGTGGCGTTGATCGAAAGCGAGATCGTCCGTTGTCATAATCGACTTGTAAACCATTTTGAAAACATTTAGGTTTACAAGTCTACACTGAACTTACAATGAAACGTACACAAAATATTTCGCCCGGCATCGAGGCGGCAAGCGAGAAAATCCCCAGCAGCATAGTTTACTATGTGACAGGGGTGCGCGAGTGCGGCCAACAAAGAGGCTGTGTGAAATAGAACGTGGACGACCTTTGGAGAGGCTAATGGCTCACCACCCACGCTGGACAATATCGCAAGTTTCTGAGTTATTTAACAAACCCTTTCTGGACTTGCTGTTTGAAGCGCAGCAAGTTCATCGTCAGCACTTCGACCCGCGCCAGGTTCAGGTCAGCACACTGCTGTCGATTAAGACCGGCGCCTGCCCGGAAGACTGCAAATACTGCCCGCAAAGCGCGCGCTATAAAACCGGTCTCGAATCCGAACGCCTGATGGAGGTTGAACAAGTGCTGGAGTCGGCGCGGCAGGCGAAAAAAGCCGGTTCAACCCGCTTCTGTATGGGAGCGGCGTGGAAGAATCCGAATGATCGCGATATGCCGTATCTTGAGCAGATGGTGAAAGGGGTGAAAGCGCTGGGGCTGGAAGCCTGTATGACCCTTGGCACGCTGAACGATAGCCAGGCCCAGCGTCTGGCCGATGTCGGTCTGGATTACTACAACCACAATCTTGATACCTCGCCGGAGTTCTACGGCAATATCATCACCACCCGCACCTACCAGGAGCGTCTCGATACCCTCGACAAAGTGCGCGATGCCGGGATTAAAGTGTGCTCTGGCGGTATTGTCGGGCTCGGGGAAACGGTCAAAGACCGCGCCGGACTGCTGCTGCAACTGGCGAATCTGCCGACACCACCGGAAAGTGTGCCGATCAACATGCTGGTGAAGGTTAAAGGCACGCCGCTGGCGGATAACGACGATGTTGATGCCTTCGATTTTATCCGCACTATCGCCATTGCGCGCATCATGATGCCGACCTCGCATGTGCGCCTCTCCGCCGGGCGCGAACAGATGAATGAACAGACCCAGGCGCTGTGCTTTATGGCCGGGGCGAACTCTATTTTCTACGGCTGTAAGTTGCTGACCACGCCAAACCCGGAAGAGGATAAAGATCTGCAGTTGTTCCGCAAGCTGGGGATCAACCCGCAGCAGACCGCGGTGCTGGAAGGTGATAACGCCCAGCAACAGCGTCTGGAGCAGGCGTTGATGGATCCGGATACCGAGGAATATTACAACGCGGCGGCGCTATGAACTGGCAGCACCGTATAGAGCTGGCGCTGGAGGAGCGGCAGGCGGCGGATGCTTTGCGCTGTCGTCAGCCGGTGACGCTGGGAGCAGGGCGCTGGCTCACCCGCGAAGGGCGGCGCTGGCTCAATTTTTCCAGCAACGATTATCTGGGCCTCAGCCAGCATCCGGCTATCGTCAAAGCCTGGCAGCAAGGCGCGGATCGTTACGGCGTTGGCAGCGGCGGCTCCGGCCACGTCAGCGGCTATAGCGAGGCTCATCGCGCGCTGGAGGAGCAACTGGCAGACTGGCAGGGCTATCCGAGCGCGTTGTTGTTTATCTCCGGCTTTGCCGCTAATCAGGCGGTAATTACCGCTCTGGCGGGCAAAGAGGATCGGATTATTGCCGACCGGCTCAGCCACGCTTCGCTACTGGAAGCCGCCAGCCACAGCCCGGCGCAGTTGCGGCGTTTTCAGCATAATGATCCCCGCCATCTTGAAGCTCTGCTGGCGAAACCGCTAACTGGCCAACAACTGGTAGTGACCGAAGGCATTTTTAGCATGGACGGCGATAGCGCGCCGCTGGCTGAGGTACGGCAAGCGGCGCGGGCGGCTGGCGCACTTCTGTTGGTTGACGATGCGCACGGTATCGGCGTGCTCGGCGCAGAGGGGCGCGGCAGCTGCTACGCGCAGCAGGTACGTCCGGATCTGCTTATTGTCACCTTCGGCAAAGCTTTCGGCGTCAGCGGCGCGGCGGTACTGTGCAGCGAGGCGCTGGCGGATTATTTGCTGCAGTTTGCCCGCCATCTGATTTACAGCACCGCTATGCCTCCGGCGCAGGCGGTGGCGCTGAGTGCCGCGCTGGGCGTGATTCGTAGCGACGATGGTCAACAGCGGCGGGAAAAGCTGGCCAACCATATCGCCGATTTTCGCCGCGTAATGCCCCACTATCCTGGTGAACTGACTCATTCTGCCAGCGCAATTCAGCCGCTGATCGTCGGCGATAACGCACGCGCGCTGCGGCTGGCGGCGCACTTGCGCGAGTGGGGCTGCTGGGTGACGGCTATCCGCCCACCGACGGTTCCCGCCGGCAGCGCGCGGCTGCGTCTGACACTGACCGCAGCGCATGAGTCGACCGATATTGCCCGTCTGCTGGAGGTACTGCATGACGGCGGTGAATAAACGCGCCGTCGCGGCAGCGTTTGGCCGCGCGGCGGGACATTACTCTCAGCATGACGAATTACAGCGTCTTAGCGCCTCTCTGTTGCTGGAACAACTCGACATCAAGACGTTCCCCGAGGTGCTGGATGCGGGCTGCGGCCCCGGCAGTATAAGCCGCTTCTGGCGCGAAGCCGGGAGTCAGGTGACGGCGCTGGATCTTTCCGTCGACATGCTGGCGGAAGCCCGCCGTGGAGGTTGCGCGCACCGCTATATCGAGGGCGATATCGAAGCGCTGCCGCTGGCGAACGGCTGCGTTGATCTGGCGTGGAGCAACCTTGCGGTTCAGTGGTGCAACAACCTCGCCACCGCCATTGACGAACTGTATCGGGTGGTGCGCGCCAGCGGGCGAGTTGCGTTCAGTACGCTGCTGTCAGGTTCTTTGCCGGAGCTGAATGAGGCCTGGCGAGCCATCGATGAGCAGCCGCACGCCAACCGTTTTCTCAGTGAGCAGACGGTGCGTCAGGCACTGGCCGGTCGCCGTGCCACCGGCTACGTCCATACCATCACGCTACCGTTTGCCGATGCGCTCAGCGCGATGCGATCGCTCAAAGGCATAGGCGCGACTCATTTGCACCACGGGCGCAGTCCCGCGCCGCTCAGTCGCGGTAAGCTACGGCAGCTCCAGCTTGCCTGGCCGCAGCAGCAGGGCCAGTGTTCGCTGACGTATCATCTTTTTACAGGAGTTATCGAACGTGATTAAGCGTTTCTTCGTTACCGGCACCGACACCGAGGTGGGGAAAACCGTCGCCAGCTGCGCGCTGCTGCAGGCGGCCAATCGCGAGGGATTTAAGAGCGCGGGCTACAAACCGGTAGTTTCCGGCAGCGACTATACGGCGCAGGGGCTGCGCAACGAGGATGCGCTGGCTTTACAGCGCAATAGCCGCGTGGCGCTGCGCTACGAACAGGTCAACCCATTTACGTTTGCTGAGCCGACGTCGCCGCATATTATTAGCGCCGATGAAGGGAGACCGATTGACAGCGCCACGATCTCCGCGGGCCTGCGCGGGCTGGAAGAACAGTCTGACTGGATACTGGTGGAAGGAGCAGGAGGCTGGTTTACACCGCTTTCAGAAACGCTGACCTTTGCCGATTGGGTACAGGAAGAGCGGTTGCCAGTGATTTTAGTGGTTGGCATTAAGCTGGGGTGTATCAACCATGCGATGCTTACCGCTCAGGCGGTGCTTCAGGCCGGGCTGCCGCTGGCGGGATGGATAGCCAATGATATCCAGCCGCCGGGCAAGCGTCACTCTGAGTATCTGGCAACGCTAAAGCGCATGCTGCCCGCGCCGGTTCTTGGCGAGATCCCGTGGCTGGCGAATGCGGCTCAGTGTGAGGATCTCGGTCAGTATCTTGATCTCAGCGCGCTGGATCGGGCGTCATCCATTTAGCCAGCAGCGGTGCATCCAGTTGGATAACGTCGCCCTGGGCGACGCTGCGTCCGCAGTGCAGTAGACAGAAACGATCCGCCACCCGGCGAATAAACGGCAGGTGCTGTTCGGCGATCAGCACCGTCAGGCCGATATCGCGGTTCAGACGTACCAGTAAATCCCCCAGCTTATGCAGGAAGCGCTGACCGCCGCCGCGTGAAGGTTCATCGAGGATCAGCAGGCGCGGGCGGGTTATTAGCGCCCTTGCCAGCGCCAGCTGGTACTGGTCGTCAGCCGTCAGGGTAATCCCTTTACTTTGCCGCAGGGCATAGAGCTCCGGGAACAGATCGTAAATCTCTCCGGCGACCGCCGATGCCGGTTCGCCACCCGTTGCAAGAGCAATATGCAGATTTTCCTCCACACTCAACTGCGAAAAGATACGTTTATCTTGTGGTACGTAGCCAATGCCAATGGCACTGCGCGACTCTGCGGAAAGCGGCATCAGATCACAGGGGGCCGCTCCTCCGTCCTGCCAGGTCATGCTGCCGCTGGCCACCGGCAGATGACCGGTAATGCAGTTGATGAGCGTTGTTTTACCCATTCCCTGACGCCCCATGACGCAAGTGCATTTACCAGGCTTGAGCTCAAGGTCAACATTCCACAGCGTGTGCTGGTTTCCGTAATAGTGGTTCACGGCACGTAGACTCAACATAGACGTTTCTCCTTTCCTGGGATAGCAGGCGACAAAGAGATTCTGCAAATCTCTTGCCAGGAAAAAGAACTCTCGGTATTTGCGGGTAAATACAGGTGCGGCCTGGTGAAAGCGGATCGACCTTGCACTTTCCCGGTGCCAGCGCGCTGAAATGGGGTGCAAAAAATAATAAAAATCCAGCTAATCTTTGCCGATAAACAGCAAAAAAAATTCAATAAATTTTTTTCGCGGCGGGTTTTGCCGGAGCGAGAGGTTTTGCCGGGGTAGCATGGGTCATGGGCTGCAGACAGTTATCCACTATTCCTGTGGATAACCTTGTGCATTAGGGTTAGAAAACTTGCGGTAAGCTAGAGAGTACGCGGCCTGCGGCTGAATTGGCGCGAAACCCGTCTTTTATTAAATTCTATTAAATATCAATTATTTAAATAAAAGCAATGCCTGTAAAAAAAGTGTCACCGACTGCCATAAAACATTCATCCCCTCGCTTGACAAATGTTAAATAATAATACTTTTTGGGGATAACCCTAAGGCGTGGTGGATTATCCCGTAAAGTCGTTTTTATTCGTCCATCCTGGCGGCAAAAAGCGCTAATTAGTCTGGATACGATAATTCGCTACTGTTTTTATATCCAGCATTTTTTATTGGCAAAAACTGAGCCGACGAGTAGAATTAAACGCCTGCCGTTCAACCCTTCTTCAGGTTCTGATTGATGAGTAAACCGTTCAAGCTGCATTCTGCTTTCCGTCCCTCCGGCGACCAGCCGGAAGCCATTCGTCGCCTGGAAGAGGGGCTGGAAGATGGCCTGGCGCATCAAACACTGCTCGGGGTGACCGGCTCAGGTAAAACGTTTACCATCGCCAACGTTATTGCTGACTTGCAGCGCCCGACGATGGTGCTGGCGCCGAACAAAACCCTGGCGGCGCAGCTTTACGGCGAGATGAAAGAGTTCTTCCCGGAGAACGCAGTGGAGTATTTCGTCTCGTACTATGACTACTACCAGCCGGAAGCTTACGTACCAAGCTCGGATACCTTCATCGAGAAAGATGCTTCGGTGAACGAGCATATTGAACAAATGCGTCTGTCGGCGACCAAAGCGCTGCTGGAGCGTCGCGATGTGGTGGTGGTGGCGTCGGTCTCCGCTATCTATGGCCTGGGCGACCCGGACTTGTATCTGAAAATGATGCTCCACCTGACGGTAGGCATGATTATCGACCAGCGCGCCATTTTGCGCCGCCTGGCCGAGCTGCAATATACCCGTAACGATCAGGCCTTCCAGCGCGGTACCTTCCGCGTGCGTGGCGAGGTGATTGATATCTTCCCGGCAGAATCTGACGACATCGCGCTACGCGTTGAGCTGTTCGATGAGGAAGTTGAGCGCCTGTCGCTGTTCGATCCGCTGACCGGGCATATCGAGTCGACGATCCCGCGCTTCACTGTCTATCCAAAAACCCATTACGTTACCCCACGTGAGCGCATCGTCCAGGCGATGGAAGAGATTAAAGTTGAACTGACGGAGCGGCGTAAGGGACTGCTGGAGAACAACAAGCTGCTGGAAGAGCAGCGCCTGAGCCAGCGTACGCAGTTCGATCTCGAAATGATGAACGAGCTGGGTTATTGTTCGGGCATTGAAAACTACTCGCGTTACCTGTCGGGGCGCGGGCCGGGCGAGCCGCCGCCGACGCTATTTGACTATCTGCCGGCTGATGGTTTGCTGGTTATCGATGAATCGCACGTCACGATCCCGCAAATCGGCGGCATGTACCGCGGGGACCGGGCGCGTAAAGAGACATTGGTTGAGTACGGTTTCCGCCTGCCGTCGGCGCTCGATAATCGTCCGCTCAAATTTGAAGAGTTTGAGTCCCTGGCGCCGCAAACCATCTATGTTTCGGCGACGCCGGGAGCCTATGAACTGGATAAATCCGGCGACGAGGTAGTGGACCAGGTCGTCCGACCGACGGGGCTACTGGATCCGGTGATTGAAGTGCGTCCGGTAGGGACGCAGGTTGACGACCTGCTCTCGGAAATTCGCATCCGCACCGCGATCAACGAGCGTGTGCTGGTCACGACGCTGACCAAACGCATGGCGGAAGACTTAACCGAATATCTGGAAGAGCACGGCGAGCGGGTGCGCTACCTGCACTCGGATATCGACACCGTAGAGCGCATGGAGATTATCCGCGACCTGCGCCTCGGCGAGTTTGACGTGCTGGTGGGGATCAACCTGCTGCGTGAAGGTTTGGATATGCCGGAAGTTTCGCTGGTGGCGATCCTGGATGCCGATAAAGAAGGTTTCCTGCGCTCTGAGCGCTCGCTTATTCAGACCATTGGCCGCGCAGCGCGAAATATCAACGGCAAAGCGATTCTCTACGGCGATAAAATCACCCCATCGATGGCGAAAGCAATAGGTGAAACCGAGCGCCGCCGTGAGAAGCAGCAGGCGTACAATGAAGAGCATGGTATCGTTCCGCAGGGGCTCAACAAGAAAGTGGTCGATATTCTGGCGCTCGGTCAGAATATCGCGAAAACCAAAACCAAGGGGCGCGGTAAGTCTCGTTCTCCGGTTGAGGCGGATGTCGTAGAACTCACACCGAAGGCGCTCCAGCAGAAAATTCATGAACTGGAAGGGCAGATGATGCAGCATGCGCAAAACCTGGAATTCGAAGAGGCGGCGCAAATTCGCGACCAGCTTCACCAACTGCGCGAGCTGTTTATCGCCGCTTCGTAGCGGAGTTGCAGATAAATATCGCTCAGGCCTTACCGGGTCTTCGGGATGGTGGACGGGATGTGCTTTTCGTAGGTCGGGTAAGGCGTTAGCCGCCACCCGACAAAAAAGCAGGCACATGAGCCAAAACGAGGTTGCCAGAACGCTTTGGTTATTTATTGCCCCTCTGTCGCAATTTTCCGTGATGCTTAATGTTGGCTTAATCTTGTTTGGCGAAACTATCCTCACTTTACTGAGGATAGCGCCATGCAACAATTAACCTTCCGCGAATACCTGGCAGTCACCTGCGCTTTTGTGATCGTCGTTGCCTTTTTTCATCAGTGGGTGGTGACGTTCTGACGCGGCGCTTTAGGAAAAAGCACCCACGCGCGAACGCCGCTCCCAGTCTGGCGGTTATGTAAAAAGAACTGGGCGTCGTGCAACTGGGCGATGCGGGTGACGATGCTTAATCCGAGACCAATACCGCCGTAGCGGCTGTCCATGCGGACGAACGCTTTGCTCAATTCACCGCTTTTTGCCTCATTGATTCCCGGGCCTTCATCTTCTACCGCCAGAATCGGCGTTGGACCGGCCGCTATCGACACTTTAATCGTCGACCCTGTTGGACTATAACGATGCGCATTTTCTACCAGGTTACGTAAAATAACCTGTACCAGGGTGGCATCACCAGAAACAATCGCCTCACCATCCTTGTCGTTCAGCAACAGTACCAGCTTCTGCTGGCGCTGCCCCAGCATTGTCTCCAGCTCGCTCTGCAGCGGCTTGATAACATCTTCTTTCAACGACACCTGTTGATAGCTTCCGGCGGAGAACGACTGGCCGACGCGCGCCAGTTGAAGCAGTTGGTTAATACTATTGGTCATTTGATCGAGACGCTGGATCAGCGGGTCTACGCCAACGCCATGCACTTTCGCCAGCAGCTCCAGGTGCAGGCGCAGCCCGGCAAGCGGCGTGCGCAGCTCATGAGCGACGTCGGCGGTAAACAGGCGTTCGCGATCGAGAGTTAAATTCAGGCGGGATACCAGTTGATTAATCGCGGTGGTCACCGCCGTGACTTCAGGAACTGATTCTTGCAGAGCGATAGGCTGCAGGTTATCCGGGGTGCGGCTTTCCAGCTCGACCTGCAGTCTGGAAAGCGGTTTGGTAATTTTTTTCACCGCCAACAGAGAGATATACAGTGCCAGACCGATAATCAGCAGGCTTGGGATCAGCAGGCTGGCTACTGCTTCACGAACCTCATGCTTAATTTGTTTCTGATTGTTATGCCCTTCAATGGCGCTGGCGACCAGCAGTTGAATCTGCTCCTGGCTTTCATGCCACAGCCAGAACACGCTGATTAACTGGAAAACCGCCAGAATAGCGCCAATCGTCAGCAGCAGCCGATGACGCATCGTCCAGTTTTCTCTGACAAGAAAAGCCATAGCGTTATTTTGTCTCCGTATTATTAACCAGCATATAGCCAAAGCCCCGGACGGTGCGGATACGTGATTTGCCGACCTTATCGCGCAGATTATGGATATGCACTTCCAGCGTGTTGGTGGCCGGTTCGTTATCCCAACTGTAAATATCGTTGTAGAGGATCTCGCGATGCACCGGGCTGCCTGCCTTCATCATCAGACGAGAAAGCAGGGCATACTCTTTGGGGGTTAAATCCAGAGACTGCTCACCGAGCCAGACCAGCCGCCGGGTGATGTTCAGGCGCAGATTGCCGATGGTTAGTTCGTTATCACCCTGATTATTGTGACGACGCAGCAGGGCGCGAATGCGCGCGTTAAGCTCTTCCAGGGCAAACGGTTTAACCAGGTAGTCATCCGCGCCGGTATCCAGGCCGCTGATACGGTCATCAATGGTATCGCGAGCGGTGAGGATCAGCACCGGTTGGCTAAATTTCTCCCGCCGCATGCGCGTCAGGAAGTGCAGGCCGTCCTCATCCGGCAGACCAAGGTCGAGAATCACCAGACTGTAGTGATTACTGGCCAGAGAGAGCGCGGCTTCGTGAGCAGTAGACACGCCGTCGCAAACGTAGCCCTCGCTTTGCATCGCCAGAATGAGTCCTTGTAACAGGAGCGCATCGTCTTCAATGACTAAAATTTTCATCAGCCTGCCTCTCTACATGGCGTTAAAATGTCGTCTGTTGCCTGGTACTCATGGGTGCTGACCCCGAGCAGACCGAGCAGGGTGGAGAAGAGATTATCCTGCGAATACGCTTGCGTTTTCGCTTTTTGCTGCAAGCACTGGCTGGACACGGCATAACGCTGTTGATAATCCGCTGACAGCCACAGCAGCATAGGTACATGTTTTTGCGTCTCCGGCGCGATGGACCACGGCAGCCCGTGCAAGTACACCCCATTTTCACCAAGCGACTCACCGTGATCCGAGATATACACCAGGCTGGTGGTAAATTTATCCTGCTTTGACTGCAGTAATTTTATCGCTTTGTCGACCACATAATCGACATACAAAATCGTATTGTCGTAGGTATTGGTGAGCTGTTGCTGGGTGCAACTCTGGATCTCATTGGTATCGCAGGTTGGCGTAAACTGTTTAAACTGCGCCGGATAGCGATTGTAGTAGGTCGGACCGTGGCTGCCGATGGTGTGCAGAACGATAATCCCGTCCTGCTGTAGATTATCAATATAGCTATCCAGATTATGGAACAGTACCTCATCGTAGCATTCGCCATCGATGCACTGACCGCTCAGCTTGAGATCAGTGACGTTCTGGTGCGGCACCCGGTCACAGGCTCCTTTACAGCCGCCGTCGTTATCATTCCACTGCACCTGAATCCCTGCCCGTTGCAGGATATCCAGTACACCCTCCTGATGGTGCGCCAGCTCTTCATCATAGTGGGCGCGCGGCATATTAGAAAACATACACGGTACGGAAACCGCGGTAGCGGTACCGCAGGAAATTGTATTGGGGAAATAGATAACATTATCCTGTTTCAGGCGCGGATTGGTCTCGCGGGAGTAACCGTTTAAAGAAAAGTTTGCCGCCCTTGAGGTTTCGCCTAAAACCACGATGGTCAGGTTTTTCCGCTGTCCGCCGCGCATCCCCGGCTTCTGAACGGCGTCTTCGCCAATTTTGACCAGCGGAAGATTATCCATTCTGTTATGCGCATACCATGAATTCACTGCCACAATGCTGTTTGACGGGCTCAGGGATTTCACCAGCTCTTTATTATTGCGAAACAGTGAAGCGTAGTCTTTATAAAACAACGCAGCGACCAGAATAATCAGCAGCGCTGAAACCACGATGCTCACCAGGCGTACTGCAGCGCTGCGCCACAGCGTTTGCGGTTTACGGATTTTAACCCACCAGGCCGCGACCACAGCCAGAATGCCGGAGAGCCCCAGTATCAGGACCATTTTTCCGGAGAGTAGCGCAAAGCTTTCTGCGGGAGTGGTATCGAAAATATTGGTGATCATTGCCCGGTCGATAACCACGCCAAAGGTCCAGATAAAATACTGGGCCGAGGCGCTAAGCAGAATAAACAGGCTGATAACGAGGCGGTCAAGCTTCAGGAATGAGGCTATCGTAGTGATGATATTCATCACGCTGATGGCCACTATCGGCATGCTGAGGAACACCAGCCAGCTATGCAGGTCGTTGACCGGCAGCAGAGTAAACGCCTGGCGATAGAAAGCAATATTCAGCGCCAGGCCAATATAGCAGGCGAACAGAAGCAAATAGGTCGTACGGCTAAGCACTGGCCGACGTAAAGAAAATAACGACATAGCGAACATCCACAGAAAGAGATGTTCGCTATCCTGGCAATTTTTTTTTAAGACAACCTTAAGATTTTAAGCCAGCCTGCTTTTGCCGCGACAATGAAGCCGCTTAAGGATTAGCCTAATGCCTGAATCGCGTGTTCCAGCGCGTGGCGTAGCAACTGCCGATCGTGACGATAGGGCACATCGCTGGCGTCCAGAGGTGTCTGAATGACGACCCTCTTTTCAATACCTGTGGTATCGGCTTTCGGACCAACAACCAGCGCGTCAATCACCTGCTTGCCGATATGCTGTTCCATAATGGCGACTCTGTCCATCAGCGTCAGGCTGGCTGCCGGGCTGTGTTCTTTGCCAAGATTATCGATAAACACCATCGGCGCGGGCGTACGGCGTAGCGCCTGCGCCATTTCATTGAGCAGCAGAATCGGCATCAGGCTGGTATAAAAACTGCCGGGGCCAATCAGGATTAAATCGGCGTCGGCGATGGCTTCTATCGCTTCACGGGTGGTGGGGACCGGCGGGGAGAGCATGAGCTCGCGCGGCACGCTGGAAAGCTGATCGATATTCACTTCGCCGTAAACCTCGTGACCTTCGTGGTCAATAGCGATCAGATCGACCGGTTGTTCCGACATCGGGATCAGGAATGCGTCGACCTTAAGGAGGTTTCTGACCAAATTGATCGCCTCAAGCGGTCGAACGCTCAGGTGATCCAGGGCCTTGAGCATCAAATTTCCGAGGTTATGGCCGGAAAGTTCACCGTTACCGCTAAAACGGTACTCAAACATCGCTGACGCCACGCTAGGTTCGGCAATTAATTGATTAATACAATTGCGCATATCGCCCCAGGCGATACCGCCTTCCGCGCGGCGAATCCGCCCCGTAGAGCCGCCGTTATCGGTTGTGGTCACAATGCCCGTCAGGCGAGAACCCAGCGAAGAGAGCGATGACATTACTCGCCCCAGCCCGTGTCCGCCGCCCAGAGCCACAACGCGATCAAGATCGGCGAAAGTACGATTGCGCATAAAAATCCTTTATCTCATTAATCGGGCTCACAGTAACCGATCTACCCCTAAAAGACGATGGGCGGAACCTGACAAACTGACCGACATCAATGCAAAAGCGTGGGGTTTAGCTATTCTGTAGCGAAAATGCACGATCGTAACGATATGTATATGATCATATAACGTAAGCGAAAATGGCGAAATCGTTATTAAAGCGCTACTATCGGCGTAACCCACTAACACTCTAGCCTCTGTGCCTGTGTCAAAAGATATGGTGCTTTGGCCGTGACAACTTCGGTTGCCACCAGGGCGTGGAAAGAAATAACCGCGTCTCCCGTATTTGGAAAGGTGTCTATGGCTTCACTGCTTACCGATGCATTTGCGCGGAAGTTTTACTATCTGCGCTTATCAATTACCGACGTATGCAACTTTCGTTGCACTTACTGCCTGCCCGATGGCTATAAGCCCGGCGCCGTCACCAATAAGGGCTTCCTCAGCGTCGATGAAGTTCGTCGCATCACGCGGGCATTCTCCGCCCTGGGGACCGAAAAGGTGCGCCTGACTGGCGGTGAACCCTCGTTGCGTCGTGATTTTACCGACATCATTGCCGCCGTGCGGGAAAACCCCTCTATTCGCCAGATTGCGGTCACCACCAATGGCTACCGGCTGGCGCGCGATGTTAAACGCTGGCGCGATGCCGGGCTGACGGCGATTAACGTCAGCGTGGATAGCCTTGATGCGCGTCAGTTTCACGCCATAACCGGCCAGGACAAGTTTCGTCAGGTGATGGACGGCATTGATGCCGCGTTTGCCGCTGGCTTCGAAAAAGTGAAGGTCAATACTGTGCTGATGCGTGACGTCAACCATCACCAGCTCGACACCTTTCTGGCGTGGATCCAACCGCGACGCATTCAACTGCGTTTTATTGAATTGATGGAAACTGGCGAAGGCAGCGATCTGTTTCGCCGCCATCATATCTCAGGCATGGTGCTGCGCGATGAATTACTGCGCCGTGGCTGGATCCATCAGATCCGCCAGCGTAGCGACGGCCCGGCGCAGGTATTTTGCCATCCGGACTATGCCGGGGAAATTGGCTTGATCATGCCTTATGAAAAAGATTTCTGCGCCACCTGCAACCGCCTGCGTGTCTCTTCCGTTGGCAAATTGCACCTGTGCCTGTTCGGCGAAGGCGGGGTCGATCTGCGCGATCTGCTCGCCGATGACCAGCAGCAGTCGGCGCTGGAGGCGCGAATTTCCGAGGCGTTAACGCACAAGAAACAAACCCATTTCCTGCATCAGGGCAACACCGGTATTACCCGGAACCTGTCGTATATTGGCGGATAATTCACTTTAAGGAGCGATCAGATGAGTCAGGCCAGCGCTGAGTTTATCCCGATCCGTATTGCTATTCTCACCGTTTCCAGCCGACGTGGCGAAGTGGACGACACCTCCGGCCACTGGCTGCGCGACGTGGCCGAGGAAGCGGGTCACGTCATCGTCGATAAGGCGATTGTTAAAGAGAATCGCTATGCCATTCGCGCTCAAGTGTCGGCGTGGATTGCCAGCGATGAGGTTCAGGTGGTGCTGATTACCGGCGGCACTGGCTTTACTGATGGCGACCAGACGCCGGAAGCGCTACTGCCGCTGTTTGACCGCGAAGTGGAAGGTTTCGGTGAGGTGTTCCGCATGCTCTCTTTTGAAGAGATCGGCACCTCGACGCTGCAATCCCGCGTCGTTGCCGGGGTGGCGAACCGCACGCTGATTTTTGCGATGCCTGGTTCAACGAAAGCCTGTCGTACCGCATGGGACAATATTATTGCGCCGCAACTCGATGCGCGCACACGTCCGTGCAACTTCATCTCTCATCTTAAGAAGTAACGTATGTCGCAACTGACTCATATTAACGCTGCGGGCGAAGCACATATGGTTGATGTATCGGCGAAAGCGGAGACGGTTCGCGAAGCGCGCGCCGAGGCCTATGTCGAAATGCAGGCAACGACGCTGGCGATGATTATCGACGGCAGCCATCACAAAGGTGACGTCTTTGCCACCGCGCGCATCGCCGGTATCCAGGCAGCAAAGCGCACCTGGGAGCTGATTCCGCTTTGTCATCCGCTGATGCTAAGCAAAGTTGAAGTCAATCTGCAGGCGCAACCCGAACATAACCGGGTGCGTATCGAAACCCTGTGTCGTCTGACCGGCAAAACGGGCGTAGAGATGGAAGCGTTGACCGCCGCTTCCGTCGCCGCGCTGACGATTTACGATATGTGCAAAGCGGTGCAGAAGGATATGGTGATTGGTCCGGTGCGCCTGCTGGCGAAAAGCGGCGGCAAGTCCGGCGATTTCAGAGTGGAAGATACCCATGATTAAAGTCCTCTTTTTTGCCCAGGTGCGCGAACTGCTCGGCACCGACTCCCTGACTCTCGAACCAAACGGACTGACCACGGTTGAAGCCGTTCGCCAGCAACTGATGACCCGCGGCGAGCGCTGGGCGCTGGCGCTGGAGGAGGACAAACTGCTGGCGGCGGTGAATCAGACGCTGACCACGTTTGATCATCCGCTAGTGGCTGGCGATGAAGTCGCATTTTTCCCGCCAGTCACTGGGGGATAAAATGACACAGACGCGTATTATCGTCAGCCATGATCGCTTTAAGGTCGGCGATGAATATCCCTGGCTGGCCGATCGTGATGAAGACGGCGCAGTGGTGACGTTTACCGGCAAGGTCCGCAACCACAATCTTGGCGACAGCGTGAAAGCCCTGACCCTTGAGCATTATCCAGGGATGACGGAAAAATCGCTGGCGGAGATTGTTGAGCTGGCGCGCGAGCGCTGGGCGCTGGGCCGGGTAACGGTGATTCACCGCATCGGCGAGATGTGGCCAGGAGAAGAGATTGTCTTTGTCGGTGTCGCCAGCGCCCATCGCGGTAGCGCGTTTGCGGCGGGGGAGTTTATTATGGATTACCTGAAAACCCGCGCGCCGTTCTGGAAACGCGAGGTGACGCCGGAAGGCGAGCGTTGGGTCGATGCGCGAGATAGCGATCGCAAGGCGGCAGAACGATGGTAGTGTGGTACGCTTAGAATATCAATTTCGTTAATCAGGAGATAGTCATGGATAGATATCCTCGTTCCGGTGCGATCGTACAGGGTCGCAGCGGACTTCAAACTTATATGTCGCAGGTGTATGGCTGGATGACGGTCGGACTGCTACTCACGGCGTTTATCGCGTGGTTTGCGGCTAACACCCCTGCGGTTATGATGTTTGTTTTTTCCAGCAAAATTACCTTTTTCGGCCTGATCATCGCCCAACTGGGGTTGGTCTTTGTGCTCTCCGGTATGGTGCAGCGGCTCAGCGCCGGAATGGCAACGACCCTGTTTATGCTCTATTCGGCGCTAACCGGGCTAACGCTATCCAGTATTTTCATCGTCTACACCTACTCATCAATCGCCAGTACTTTCGTTGTCGCAGGCGGGATGTTTGGCGCGATGAGCCTTTACGGCTATACCACCAGGCGTGACCTGAGCGGCTTCGGCAATATGCTGTTTATGGCGCTAATCGGTATCGTGCTGGCGTCGCTGGTTAACTTCTGGCTGAAGAGCGAAGCGCTGATGTGGGCGGTGACCTATATTGGGGTGCTGGTGTTCGTCGGCCTGACTGCCTATGACACTCAGAAGCTGAAAAACATCGGCGAGCAGATTGATGTTCGCGATACTTCCACTCTGCGCAAATACTCGATTCTCGGGGCTCTGACGCTGTATCTGGACTTTATCAACCTGTTCCTGATGCTGCTGCGCATCTTCGGCAATCGCCGCTAATCGCTTCCCGGATTGCGGCGTAAAACGCCTTATCCGGGCTACTAAACCGCACAAAACCATGGCCCCGGTCAGCATTCGCGACCGGGGCGTTTTTACTACTCTCCCGCTAGCTTGCGCTGATTTTTCTCCCGCAAGTGCTTCGCCCGACTCTCCAGAATCAGGTAGCCGATGGTCGCTAACAGCAGCGGCAGGAAGTAGTACAGGGTGCGCCAGGCGAGCAGGGCGGCGATAATCGCGCCGCGTGAAATCTCTTCGCCGGAAAGCATGGCGATAAATACCGCTTCAAGAACGCCAATACCTGCCGGAATATGCACGATAACGCCCGCAATACTGCTCACCAGCAGCACCCCGAGCACAAGAAAATAGTCCACCTGCGGGCCCAGTAGCAGCCAGATAATCGCCCCCATCGCCATCCAGTTCAGGCTGGAGATGGCCATCTGCAATATTGCGAAGCGCCAGGAAGGCAGCACCAGCCGCTGGCCTTTAATCGTCAGATGGCGCTTTTTAGCAAAGGCGCAGGTCCACAAATAGAACGCGGAAATCAGTAATAAAACAACGCCCAGAATTTGCAGCGACTGCTGGCTGATATACCAGCGCTCGGGTACCTGCACCATCCCGGAGCTAAAAATGATGCCGCCGAGCAGAATATAACCCAGCCAGTTAGTGGTTATGCTCAGAGAGAAGATACGGGTAATGGTTGCCCCGCTCAGGCCAAGGCGCGAATAGAGCCGATAGCGCATACCGATACCACCCACCCATGTGCTGAGCGTGAGGTTAAAGGCGTAGCAGATAAACGACACCAGCATCACCTGGCGTTTAGCCAGCTTGTGACCGCACCAGGCACGCCCAAGCAGGTCATAGCAGCCATAAATCAGGTAGCTGGCGATAACCAACCCGATAGCGCTGAGCAGCGCCGTACGGTTGTAGTCGCGAATGACCTTCCACACTTCCTGCCAGTCAATTTTTTGCGCATAGACCACCAGTAGTACGACGACGGCGATAACAAAGAGCGCCATCAGGATTTTTTTCGCCATTCGCCAGCGTGGGTGAGATTTCGCCATCAGGATTTTACCTCCTGGTTTTCTGAGTCCACACGATCCTGCATTTCTATTTCTGGCTGTACCGGCGGCTGCACTCGCGACAGTAGCGGCGTATGGGCCGGTAGCCATCCGACCCAGGCAGGGAAGTGGCGCAGGAAGTGGAACGCCAGCACGCTGATGCCGAGCCGCCACCAGGTTCGTTTTGACAAAATGCTCTTATCGACCTGACGGCAGTCGTTGACGATTAATCCATTGAGATTGTCTCGCAGCGTCTGGTTAAATTCGCGGTCGTGAATAACCAGATTGGCTTCCAGATTCAGCGACAGGCTGAGCGGGTCGAGATTACTGGAGCCGACGGTGGCCCAGTGATCGTCAGCCAGCGCCACTTTGCCGTGCAGCGGACGGCGGCGATATTCGAAAATCTGTACTCCGCCTTTGACCAGATAGTGATAGAGCAGGCGCGCGCCGAATTTGGCAATCGGGATATCCGGTTCGCCCTGGACAATGAGCTTAACGCGCACGCCGCGACGGGCAGCGTTGCGCATAGCGTGCAGCAGCCGATAGCCGGGGAAAAAGTAGGCGTTGGCGATAATCACTTCCCGGCGGGCACTGGTCAGCATCTTCAGATAGTGGCGCTCTATATCATCACGATGATCCTGATTATCCCGCCAGATAAACAGCGCTTGAGCCTCGCCGGGGTTACGGTTGATTTCGGGCTGATGCCGACGGCGACGCCACCAGCGGCGGGTGGCTTCGCTGGTGGGAAGATTTTCGAGTTCAAATTGCAGAATATCGAGTACCACAGGCCCTTCAACCTGCACGGCGTAATCCTGTTTGGCCTCCGGCCCGTAAGCGGTCATATGCTCGGCGGAGTAGTTAATTCCGCCGACAAAGGCGGTAACGTCGTCGATCACCACTATTTTACGATGCATACGGCGAAACAGATTGGTGCGCATGCCGAACAGGCGCGGGCGCGGGTCGTAGTAGCGAAAAATAACGCCAGCCGACGTTAGCTCGCCAACAAAGCTTTCGCTTAAATCCGGGGAGCCGTAGCCGTCCAGTAAGACTTCAACGCGCACGCCGCGCTGAGCCGCTTTGAGCAAAACGGTATGGAGTTGCCGACCGACGTCATCCTCAAACCAGATAAAGGATTCAAGGATCACCCGCTGCTGCGCGCGACCAATCGCGGCAAAGACTGCCGGATAATAGTTATCGCCATTTTCTAATAGCTGAATGCGGTTTCCTTCCTGCCAGCGGCATTTCACAGATGTATCTCCACACTAAGCGGTGCATGATCGGACAGATGGCGCCACTGTTTTAAAGCCAGCGCTTTAGGCTGGCTGGCATGGGCGTTTTTAACGTATATACGGTCGAGGCGTAGCAGGGGAAAGCTGACGGGAAAAGTGCGCATCGGGCGCCCTCTGGCGTGGGTGAAAATCTCTTCCAGCCCGGCCTGAGCCCTCAGCAGGCGGTTAGCCTGCTGTCGCCAGTCATTAAAATCACCCGCCACCACCACCGGTTCGCCTGCAGGCAAACCGTTCACCCAGTCCGCCAGCATTGTCAGTTGGGCCTGACGTTGATGAGATCGCAGTCCCAGGTGCACACAGATTAAATGGACAGATATCCCACTTTCTGGCGGGACGATGCGGCAGTAGAGCAGGCCGCGCTTTTCGCTGTTGCCGACCGAAACATCGAGATTTTGATAATATTCAATAGGAAAGCGAGAAAGCACCGCGTTGCCGTGATGTCCTTCCGGGTAAACGGCATTGCGGCCGTAGGCGTAATCGCTCCACATGGTATCGGCGAGAAATTCATAGTGGGTAGTATCCGGCCAGTTTTCGATATGTAGCGGATGAATTTCATGCGCTCCCATGACCTCCTGCAGGCAAACAATGTCGGCGCTAACACTGCGCACTGCTTCGCGCAGCTCGGGCAAAATAAAGCGGCGATTGAAGGAAGTGAATCCTTTATGAGTGTTAATTGTCAGCACGTTTAAAGAAAATTGCGGCATTTGTTTGTCCTTATTTCTCTGGGCAATGTCACTTTCCTGTAGGAAATAGTGTAGTAGAGGTCACAAAAAGATGCGGTGATACGGAATTTTCCGTAAAGTGCGGTACTCTGAGTAGCAGAGAAAAATCCTTCAGGAGAGAAGCCATGAAGTGGCAACAACGTGTACGCGTCGCAACGGGTCTTAGTTGCTGGCAGATTATGTTGCATCTACTGGTCGTGGCAGTAGTGGTGATGGGTTGGATGAGCGGCGCGCTGGTGCGCGTCGGATTAGGTTTGTGCGTGCTGTATGGCGTCACGTTACTGGCGATGCTGTTTTTGCAGCGTCACCACGATGAACGCTGGCGTGACGTCGGTGATTTCCTTGAGGAACTCACCACCACCTGGTACTTCGGTACGGCGGTTATCGTGCTGTGGCTGTTGTCGCGCGTGCTGCACAATAACCTGTTGTTAGCCCTCGCCGGGCTGGCAATACTGGCAGGTCCGGCGGTGGTTTCATTGCTGGCGAAAGATAAAAAACTACGCGATCTTTCTTCGGAACATCGCATACGCCGCTGAGCCGGTCGTGGCCGCTATGACCAATAGCGGCCACAAACTTCCCCACACAATTTCCAGACTCGCATCCTTCAAATAGATCTGCTTGGTGATATCGGTAAAGTGCCGAATCGGGTTGATCCATGTCAAATCCTGCAACCACTGCGGCATGTTCTCCACGGGTGAAACATAGCCGGAGAGCAGAATCGCCGGCATCATAAAGACGAATACGCCAATAAACGCCTGCTGCTGCGTGGAGCACAGCGACGAAATCAACAGGCCAAATCCTACCAGCGACAAACCATAAATAATCATCGTGAAGTAAAACAGCAGCAATGAGCCAGCGAAGGGAATTTGATAGGCCCAGATACCAATCCCCAGCACGATGGTGGCCTGCAGGGTGGCGACGATCAGCGCCGGTACCGCTTTACCGATAAAGATCTGCCAGGTTGCCAGCGGCGAGACCAGCAGTTGATCGAGCGTACCCTGTTCGCGCTCGCGGGCAACGGAGAGCGAGGTGACGATCATCACGCCGATGGTGGTGATCATGGCGATTAGCGACGGCACGACGAACCATTTGTAATCGAGGTTCGGGTTATACCAGTTGCGTACCACCAGCTCGCTATTGTTCGGTTTGGCTTTGCCTTCCATTAACTCCTGCTGATAGTTTTTGACGATCTGCTGGAGGTAGTTCGCGGCGATCTGCGCACTGTTGGAGTTGCGCCCGTCAAGTAACAGCTGGAGCGGGGCGGTCTGCCAGGTGTCGAGGTTGCGCGAGAAATCCGCCGGAAAACGCACCACCAGCAGCGCTTTTTGCTCATCGATGGTCGGTCTTATTTCCTGCGGGCTTTTCAGCAGCAGGACATGGGTGAAGGCTTTGGCGCGGGCGAAGCGCTGGGTCAGCTCTACGGCGTGCTTGCCGTTGTCTTCGTTATAGATGGCGATAGTGGCGTTAGTCACTTCCAGCGTGGCGGCAAAGGGGAACAGCAGCACCTGAATTAGCACCGGCATAATCAAAATCGCCCGCGTCTGCGGTTCGCGCAACAGCGACTGCAGCTCTTTGCGGATTAACGTCCATAAGCGATGAAACATCGTATATTCTCTCTTTATGCTGCTTGGTATCCCCGGATTGCGCTGCGCTTATCCGGGCTACCTAATCTGGCAGAAACGGTAGCCCGGGTAAGGCGTTTACGCCGCGACCCGGGGAGCGCGCGCAGGCAAATTAATCCAGACGCCGTTTGGTTTTCAGCCACGTCAGGCCGATAAACATCAGCGCAGAGGCGATCAGGAACATCACGTTCACCAACAGCACCACCGGGATATTGCCCGCCAGAAACAGGCTTTGCAGGGTGCTGACAAAATAGCGCGCCGGGATCACGTAGGTTACCGCGCGGATTATCGCCGGCATGCTGTCTATCTGAAAAATAAACCCGGACAGCATAATTGAAGGCAGGAACGCGGCATTGAGCGCCACCTGCGCGGCGTTAAACTGGTTGCGAGTGATGGTGGAAATCAGCAGGCCCATTCCCAGTGTGCTCAGCAAAAACAGGCTGGTGATAAAAAACAGAATCACCAGCGAACCGCGAAAGGGCACGCCGAGAATAAACACTGCCACCAGCATACATAGCAGCATCGCCAGCATGCCAAGGAAATAGTAGGGTATCAGCTTACACAGTAGCAGTTCGGCGCGGGTAATCTCGGTCGACAGCAGTGCTTCCATAGTGCCACGTTCCCACTCCCGGGCTACCACCAGCGACGTCAGGATCGCGCCGACCACCGTCATAATGATGGTAATCGCGCCAGGGATAATAAAATGCTGGCTAATCGCCGCCGGGTTAAACCAGTAGCGGGTCTGAACGTCGATCAGCGGCTCGAAGGTTTCGCCGCGATCTTCCGCCCGCTGCTGCTGCCAGATTTGCCAGATGCCTTCGATGTAGCCCTGGGCGAAGTTGGCGGTATTCGGTTCGCTGCCGTCGGTGATGAGCTGGATTGGTGCATCGTCGCCGGGACGAGCCATCTTCTGGTCGAAATCCACCGGGACCACCACCAGCGCGCGGATACGTCCGGCCTGCATCATCTGAATCAACTGCTGGCGGTTGTTGCTGATAGTGGCGTCAATATAGGGAGAGCCGGTCATGGTATGCACAAAATCCAGCGCCTCTTTACTCTGCTGCTCCAGCAGTACGCCCACCCGTAACTTACTGGAGTCAAGATTAATGCCGTAGCCGAAGATAAACAGCAGCAGCAGCGGGATCACTATCGCAATCAGCCAACTGCTGGGATCGCGGATAATCTGCCGCGTCTCTTTGACGCACAGGGCGCGTACACGCCGCCACGATAGCCATTTAGCGCTCACTGGCGTTCTCCTTGTCCCAGTCGTGGATGAGGGTAATAAACGCCTGTTCCATCGTCGGATCCGGGTGCTGTTTGTCTGCCGCCAGCGCCTTCAGATCATCTGGCGTGCCGCTGGCAATCAGCTTACCGCGATAGACCAGACCGATGCGATCGCAGTATTCCGCTTCATCCATAAAGTGGGTGGTGACCATCACCGTGACGCCTTTATCTACCATGCTGTTGATATGCAGCCAGAATTCGCGACGGGTGAGGGGATCGACGCCGGAAGTCGGCTCATCAAGAAACAGGATATCTGGCTCATGCATCAACGAGCAGGCCAGCGCCAGACGCTGCTTATAGCCGAGCGGCAGGTTATCGGCCGCCTGCCGGGCAATACTTTTCAGGCCGAAAGCTTCGCTCATGCTGGCGATCTTTTGGTTTTGCGCTTTACCGCGCAGGCCATAGACGCCGGAGAAGAAGCGCAGGTTTTGCTCAACGGTTAGATTGCCATAGAGCGAGAATTTCTGCGCCATATAGCCCAGATGCTGGCGTGCCTTGCCGGAGCTGACTTTGAGGTCCATTCCCAGCACCTGCGCTTTACCAGAGGTAGGCACCAGCAGGCCGCACATCATCTTAAAGGTGGTTGATTTACCCGCGCCGTTAGGGCCGAGGAGGCCGAAGATTTCACCACGCTTAACCTGAAAATCAACATGGTCGGTAGCGACAAAATCGCCAAATTTCCTGGTCAGGGTCTGCGCTTCAATCACTGTGTCCTCATGCGAGCCTGCCACGGTGTGGATAATTTTACCCAATGGCGATTCGGCGGTACCGGCACCGCCAAGCAAGTCGATAAAAGCGTCCTCAAAGCGCGGTGCGGTTTCGGCGACCGCCAGCGGCGGCATACCGTCAGTGTGCTGCACATCGCTGATGCTGGCCTCTTTTTTAAGGATCAGGCGTACCGATTTACCCTGAATCACGCCATCGCTCACCTGCGACAGCTTCAGTGTACGCTGGAGGAGGCGGCGGTTATTCTCCGCAGTACTGGAGATCAAAAAGCTGCGTCCGGCCATGGTTTGCGTCAACTCTTTTGGTGCCCCCTGGTAGAGCAACTGGCCTTCGTTCATCAACAGCACATCCCGGCACTGTTCGGCCTCATCGAGATAAGACGTACTCCAGAGGATCAGCATTCCGTCGCCCGCCAGTTCATGGACCATCTGCCACAGTTCACGGCGCGAGATGGGGTCGACGCCGACGCCGGGTTCGTCCAGCAGCAACACTTTTGGTTCGCCGACGAGGGTACAGGCCAGACCGAGTTTCTGCTTCATGCCGCCGGAAAGCTTGCCCGCCAGGCGGCTGGTAAAGGGGCCGAGGGAGGTAAACTCCAGCAGTCGGTCGAAGGTTTTCTCCCGCGCCTCGCCGGTCACGCTGCGCAGGTCGGCATAGAGCGTCAGGTTTTCCATCACCGTCAGATCTTCATACAGGCCGAATTTCTGCGGCATATAGCCGAGTACTGCATGCAGGGCGCTGTCGTCGGCAATCGGGTCGAAGCCGATTACCTTTGCGCTGCCTTTGTCGGCCTTAAGCAGCCCGGCGAGTATGCGCATCAGCGTGGTTTTCCCTGCACCGTCCGGGCCGACCAACCCGGTTACGTAGCCGGAACGAATGGTGCAGTCCAGCGGCGCGACGGCCGGGCGGTCCATTCCGGCAAAACTCCGGGTCAGCCCACTCAGTGTAATCACATCTTCGCTCATTGGCCGTTTCCGTTACTGAAGGTGATGGTTACCGGCATCCCCTGACGTAGCGCATCGTCGGCATCGGTCACCACAATGCGCAGGCGATAAACCAGATCGGTGCGCAGATCCGACGTTTCAACGGTTTTCGGCGTAAATTCGGCGGCAGGAGAGACGAAGCCGATTTTACCGCGGTAAGGTTTATCTGGCCGACTATCGGTATAAAGCAGCACTTCGCGCCCCGGCTGGGCCTGACCGAGGTTTTTTTCATCAATCCAGGCGCGTACCCAGACCGGGTGGGTTAACGATAGCGTCATTACCGTGCCGCCAGCGCTGAGCATGCTGCCCGGCTCGACGGCGCGGGTCATCAGCGTTCCATCGGAGGGAGAAGTCAGAATGGTATCATGCAGATCGAGCTTCGCTTGCGCCAGCGCGGCCTGCGTCTGCGCAAGACTGGCTTTGGCCTGAGCGATTTCCTGTGGACGGTTACCCGCGCGGTACTGGCGCAGTTTATCCTGAGCGGACTTCAGCGTAGCCTGGGCCTGATCACGCGAGGAGCGGGCGTTTTCCAGGTCGTTAGCGGAGATGGCGCTGCTTTTGCGCAGCCCCAACTGGCGCTGGTAAAAGTTCTGTGCATAGTCGTAAGCCGCCTGTGCCTGGTTGACCGCAGCGGCGGCCTGGGCAATCTCTTCCGAGCGATACCCCGCCATCATCAGGTCGTACTGCGCCTGGGCGGTGGCAACATTGGCCTGCGCCTGCTGTAGAGCATTTTCGTAGGGAGCGCGATCCAACTCGCCCAACGTCTGCCCGGCTTTAATCGCATCGCCCTCGTCGACGCTGAGCGACGCCAGCCGTCCGCCCACGCGGAAGCTGAGGTTAACGGTACGAATATCCACGTTGCCATATAGCGTGAGCGCTTTTTGCTGGCTGCCCTGATACCACCACCAGCCTACGCCAGTGACAGCGGCCAGCAGGAGAAGCAGCACAACGACGATGAGCGGTTTTTTCATGACTCCAGACTCCTTTGCGATAACCCCTGTAGAACGAAATCAATATGGCAGGTGATAACCTCAAAAATTTGCTCGGTTTTGTCGCGATCGAACCCAACCCAGCCCGCTCGGCGCAGCACCGTTTCCCGGCCAAGACGAAAAGCGAGAACTTCGCCCAGCAGCGCGTGGGTGTGGAGGACCATTTGCGTGCTGTTAGCGTCAAGGCCGGTCCAGGCGGCGATTAAACGAGTCAGGTAGCCGTGTAGCGGAGCAATGACCTGATCGTGGATAAGCTGGTAGGCCGGCGTCGGCGAGAGCTGTTCGCGGGAGATGAATTTGCTTAAATTGACCGTGTCATCCTGGGTCAGCAGCAAAATCATATTCTGACAGGCGCGCAGAATCAGGGTGCGTATCACGGCCTTATCCGGCACAGGCTGAGCGAGCAGTGCTTCAGCCGCCTGCGCGTGGGGGCGGAAATTGTGTTCGATAAAATCGGCAATCCACCGGGCGCAGGCAAGATAGAGATCGTCCTTGGAGCCAAAATAGTAGGTGATGGCGGCGATATTTTGCCCGGCCAGGGCAGCGATATCGCGGGTGGTGGCGTGCAGGCCGTATTCGCCGAACTGGGCGATAGCGGCAGCGATAAGCTGGCTTTTCGCCTGCTCGCCCTTACTGGTAACAGGAGTTGTCGTCATCGCGCTGAAAAAGTTAATCAATCGATTGATTAACTTTAGACGCAGATTTCAGGTGTGTCTACTGTCCGCGGTTAAATGTCACCTCCTTCGCGACTCGCTTCATCTGAGGGACGGGGAGCAGCGGTTTGTTATCCAGAGGATTCTTTTCGGCAGATTTTATGCGGTTCGTCACAAAATCTGCTAGACTGCGCAACTTCATGGCATTGTGGTTTTTGCCATCTCTTTCGCAATAATCTCCCTGAAAACTACGCCTGTGACAGGCCGGGGCGGTTCGGAGTTGTTATGTCTTTTGATTCCCTTGGCCTGAATCCTGAAATCCTGCGCGCCGTCGCTGAGCAGGGCTACGTAGAGCCAACCCCTATTCAGCAGCAGGCTATCCCGGCAGTGTTACAGGGGCGCGATCTGATGGCCAGCGCCCAGACCGGTACCGGTAAAACAGCGGGATTTACCCTGCCGCTGCTTCAGCACCTGATCCAAAAAGAACCGCATGCTAAAGGCCGTCGCCCGGTACGTGCCCTGATCCTGACCCCGACGCGCGAGCTGGCGGCGCAGATTGGCGAGAACGTGCGGGATTACAGCAAATACCTCAACGTTCGTTCGCTGGTGGTTTTCGGCGGTGTAAGCATCAACCCGCAGATGATGAAGCTGCGCAGCGGCGTCGATATCCTGGTGGCAACGCCTGGCCGTCTGCTGGATCTTGAGCATCAGAACGCCGTTAGCCTGGACAAAGTCGAAGTGCTGGTACTGGATGAAGCCGACCGTATGCTGGATATGGGCTTTATTCACGATATTCGCCGCGTGCTGGCGAAGCTGCCGCCGAAGCGTCAGAATCTGCTGTTCTCCGCAACTTTCTCCGACGATATTAAATCGCTGGCGGAAAAGCTGCTACACAATCCGCTGGAAATCGAAGTCGCCCGCCGTAACACCGCTTCTGAGCAGGTGAGCCAACGGGTACATTTTGTCGATAAAAAGCGCAAGCGCGAACTGCTGTCGCAGATGATCGGCGAAGGTAACTGGCAGCAGGTGCTGGTCTTTACCCGCACCAAGCACGGCGCTAACCATCTGGCGGAGCAGCTCAATAAAGACGGCATCCGCAGCGCCGCCATTCATGGCAATAAGAGCCAGGGTGCGCGTACCCGCGCGTTGGCTGACTTTAAATCTGGCGGCATTCGCGTGCTGGTGGCGACCGATATTGCCGCGCGTGGTCTGGATATTGAAGAACTGCCGCACGTGGTGAACTACGAGCTGCCAAACGTACCGGAAGATTATGTGCACCGTATCGGTCGTACCGGGCGTGCCGCGGCAACGGGTGAAGCGCTGTCGCTGGTGTGCGTAGATGAACATAAACTGCTGCATGATATCGAACGCTTGCTGAAAAAAGAGATCCCGCGTATCGCCCTTGCGGGTTATGAGCCGGACCCTTCGATCAAAGCCGAACCGATTCAGAATGGTCGCCAGCAGCAGCGCGGCGGCGGTCGTGGCGGCCAAAGCCAGGGCCGCGGGGGGCAAGGGCGTGGCGGTCAGGGGCAAGGTCGTGGTCAACAGTCTGCTCCGCGCCGGACCGATGGCGAAGCGTCGAAAGCGCGTACTCAGGACGGTAAGCCTCCTCGCCGTCGTCGCCCGCGCAAGCCTGCCGCGGCTGAGTAACTTCCTCACCCCCTTCCTGCGGTTTTAATGGAAGCTGCGCTCCGGGCAATATTTCTGCCCGGAGCGCTCCAGACCTACGCCAAACCTCGAGCGTGATTCCAGTTTGCTCAGAAAGACGTTCCTTCCGACAGCTAAAAAATGGCACAATAGTGGCTGTTTATACAGTATTCAGGTTTTCTCATGGCTTTGACCGCTGCGCTAAAAGCGCAAATCGCCGCCTGGTATAAGGCACTCCAGGAACAGATCCCGGACTTTATTCCCCGTTCTCCGCAGCGGCAGATGATCGCCGATGTAGCGAAGACGCTTGCCGGGGAAGAGGGGCGGCATCTGGCGATTGAAGCCCCGACCGGCGTCGGCAAAACCTTGTCATATCTGATCCCCGGCATCGCCATTGCCCGTGAAGAACAAAAAACGCTGGTGGTCAGTACCGCCAACGTTGCTCTGCAGGATCAAATCTACAGTAAAGACCTGCCGCTGCTGCGAAAAATCATTCCCGACCTGCGATTTACCGCCGCCTTTGGCCGCGGGCGCTACGTCTGTCCGCGTAACCTTGCCGCTCTGGCCAGCACGGAGCCGACGCAGCAGGATTTACTGGCCTTTCTTGATGACGAACTCACGCCCAATAACCAGGCGGAACAGAAGCTGTGCGCGACGCTGAAAGCGGATCTCGATAGCTACAAATGGGACGGCCTGCGCGATCATACCGACAAAAACGTTGATGATGCATTATGGAGCCGCCTGAGCACCGACAAAGCCAGTTGCCTGAATCGTAACTGCCACTACTATCGCGAGTGTCCGTTCTTCGTCGCCCGCCGGGAAATCCAGGAAGCGGAAGTGGTCGTCGCGAACCATGCGCTGGTGATGGCGGCCATGGAGAGCGAAGCGGTGCTGCCGGAGCCGAAGCATCTGCTGCTGGTGCTTGATGAAGGACACCATCTGCCGGAGGTGGCCCGCGATGCGCTGGAAATGAGTGCGGAAATTACCGCCCCGTGGTATCGCCTGCAACTGGATCTGTTCACAAAACTGGTCGCCACCTGCATGGAGCAGTTTCGTCCTAAAACCACGCCGCCGCTGGCGAATCCCGAGCGTCTGAATGGGCATTGCGAGGAGCTCTACGAGCTAATCTCCTCCCTGAATAACATTCTCAATCTGTACATGCCGGCCGGGCAGGAGGCGGAGCACCGCTTCCCGATGGGGGAACTGCCGCAGGAAGTGATGGAGATCTGCCAGCGGCTGGCGAAGCTCACCGAAACGCTGCGCGGTCTGGCGGAGTTGTTCCTTAATGATCTCGGCGAGAAAACCGGCAGTCACGATGTCGTGCGTCTGCATCGGGTGCTGCTGCAGATGAATCGCGCGCTGGGGATGTTTGAAAGCCAGAGTAAGTTGTGGCGGCTGGCGTCGCTGGCGCACTCCTCCGGCGCACCGGTGACCAAGTGGGTCACGCGCGACCTGCGGGATGGTCAGATGCATATCTGGTTCCACTGCGTGGGGATCCGCGTCAGTGAGCAACTGGAAAGGCTGCTCTGGCGCAGCATTCCGCATATTGTTGTGACCTCGGCGACGCTGCGCTCGCTGAATAGCTTTTCGCGTTTGCAGGAGATGAGCGGGCTGAAAGAGAAAGCGGGGGATCGCTTTGTGGCGCTGGATTCGCCCTTTAACCACGTCGACCAGGGCAAAATCGTCATTCCGCAGATGCATTACGAACCGCTTATTGAAAACGAAGAGCAGCATATTGCCGAGATGGCCGCCTATTTCCGCGAGCAGGTCGAGAGCAAAAAGCATCTCGGCATGCTGGTACTGTTCGCCAGCGGCAGAGCGATGCAGCGTTTTCTTGAACACGTTACCGATCTGCGCCTGCTGTTGCTGGTTCAGGGCGACAAGCCTCGCTACCGGCTGGTGGAACTGCATCGCAAACGCGTTGAAGGCGGCGAGCGCAGCGTACTGGTTGGGTTGCAATCCTTCGCGGAAGGTCTGGATTTAAAAGGCGAGCTGTTAAGCCAGGTGCATATCCATAAGATAGCTTTCCCGCCGATAGACAGCCCGGTAGTGATAACCGAAGGCGAATGGCTCAAAAGTCTCAACCGCTATCCGTTCGAAGTCCAGAGTCTGCCCAGCGCGTCATTCAACCTGATTCAGCAGGTTGGCCGCCTGATCCGTAGCCATAGCTGCTGGGGAGAGGTGGTGATTTATGATAAACGCCTGTTGACCAAAAATTACGGTAAGCGTTTATTAAACGCATTACCCATATTTCCGATAGAGCAGCCAGCCGTCCCTGAGGTTATAGTAAAAACGAAAGCAAAACAGACGCGTCGCAAACGGCGTTAGTGGCGTCATGTCGACGATGTGAGAGGTTCAGAGGAGCCTGCAATGGACTACAGCAAGATTATTAAAGAAGTCGGGCGCGGAAAAAACCACGCTCGCGACCTGGATGTGGAGACAGCCCGCGTGCTCTACTCACGGATGCTTAACGGCGAGGTGCCTGACCTTGAGCTCGGCGGCATTCTTATTGCTCTGCGCATCAAGGGTGAAGGTGAAGCGGAGATGAAGGGCTTCTATGAAGCGATGCAGGCTCATGTCATTAAGCTGACTCCGCCAGTCGCTAAACCGATGCCGATTGTGATCCCCAGCTACAACGGCGCGCGTAAACAGGCAAACCTGACGCCTCTGCTTGCCGTCCTGCTGCATAAGCTCGGCTTCCCGGTTATTGTTCACGGCGTGAGCCATGACCCAACCCGCGTGCTGACGGAAACGATTTTTGAACTGATGGGGATCCCGGCTACGCTTCACGCGGCTCAGGCCCAGGCTCGGTTAGACAGTCACCAGCCGGTTTATGTTCCGATCGGCGCATTTTGCCCGTCGCTGGAGAAACAGCTGGCGATGCGCTGGCGCATGGGCGTGCGCAACAGCGCCCACACGCTCGCCAAACTGGCGACGCCGTTTGCGGAAGATGCGGCGCTGCGCCTGTCGAGCGTTTCGCATCCGGAATACGTCGGTCGGGTGGCGAAATTCTTTGCCGAAATCGGCGGACGGGCGTTGCTGATGCACGGTACAGAAGGCGAAGTTTACGCCAACCCGCAGCGCTGTCCGCAGATCAGCCTGATTGATGCGACCGGTATGCGGGTGGTTAACGAGCGCCTGGATGGCGCAGCAGCGCAGACTGCCGTCCTGCCGGAGTCAAAAGATCCTGAAGTGACAGCGCGCTGGATTGAGCGCTGTATCGTCGGAAGCGAGCCGTTGCCGCAATCGCTGAAAATTCAGCTGGCCTGCTGCCTCGTGGCGACGGGAGAGGTTTTGTCTCTGGAACAGGGGCTGGTGAAAGTCGAAGAGAACGGGTAACGGCCATGAGTGAGGCAAAAAAAGCCCGTCCAGTGGCATGGACGGGCAAGGCAAGGATATCAAAAGATCTTACAGGGTCAGAACAGTGGTATTACAGAGTCTTGTTACAGGAATAGCTGGCGATTATTTGTAGATAACCGCAGTGCCGCTAAGTTTGTTGTTGCTGTTTGCGGAGGTAATGCTGTAACCGGTGGCACCAGCAGCTTCCGCTTTTTCAGCCAGTTTGGCTTCCAGTCCATCCAGAGTAGTAGCGCCTTCAGCGGAAACCACACCGATTTTGTTCATGCTCTCTGCCTGAGCCGATGTTACCGGCTGAGCGGCGAACGCGCCGAAAGACAGAGCGGAAAGGGCGATAGCAGCGGCAGCATATTTGATATTTTTCATCGTTAATCACTCGCAGGTTGTCTGTATAGGGGACGATATCTCGTCGGTGTGATAAGTATCACGGTTTTTGCCGAGAGATAAAATCGAAGGAAATTAACAATCTCCATCTAAATTTTTGAATGATTATTAATTTATTGAATATTAATAAATTATTTTTGCCGACAGAGACAAAACGGGTAATGGCGGAGTTCAACGGGCTGTGAGGGCACATTTTGCCACTCCGTTTGCCAAAAAACGTGCGCGAAAAAATAACGTGAGCTGCGGTAATGAAGGGTAAGTATCCGTCAACGTAGCTGGCTGTCCTTGGAACCTCTGCGATTATATCCTGAAAATATATTGTTATGTAAATCCTTCTCCTGTTGGCATTTAAGGCAGTATTTTACCCCCGCAACCGCCCGCCGACGCGCTTCAGGAATCGGCTCTCCACACTCTTCACAAAATTTGTTGCTCTCACCCGATGGCAGCTCATTTCTCGCTCGCGCAATCGCGTCGTTGATGGTGCTGTCGATCTGTTCCTGCACCGCGTCATCATTCGCCCAACCTGATGCCATAGTTCACCTCGCTATCTCGTATATCTGTAGTATAGAGAATATGAGGGTAAAAAATGACCAGACAAGGAGCAGCGCTCCTGGGGCAGAAAATCCAGGATTGGCGCAATGGGTAGACGCATGTTTGCGGGCTGGCCTCCACAGGGCAGAAAACGCGTTTAGCGTGCGTCCGGACGCACAAGGTCAAAGCGCAGGCTTTCATCAATGCCGTAATAAGCGCTCGGACCCCCGGCGCGCAGAATCGGCTGGGCTTTGGCGGTCTGGTAAATCCCATCCTCCAGCAGCGATTCATCAATATGCACCGCTACCACCTCCCCCAGCACCAGCCAGGTTTCCACCGCTAGCCCTTCGGCGGTGGTTAACTGGATGCATTGTGAAAGGCGGCATTCAAAGTTTACCGGACTTTCGGCTACCCGCGGGGCGCTGACGATGCGGCCAGGCGCGGCAGTCAGTCCGGCGCGGGCAAACTCATCTTCGTTGCGCGGTATGCTGGCAGAGGTTTCGTTCATCGCGACTGCCAGAGGGCGGGTTGCCAGGTTCCAGACGAACTCTTTAGTCTCGACGATATTCTGCACGCTATCTTTCCAGCCGCTGCTGGCAAAACCAATAATCGGCGGCCGATAGTTAAAGCAGTTGAAAAAACTGTATGGCGCAAGGTTACGCTGGCCGCTGTTATCAAGGGAAGCTATCCAGCCGATGGGGCGCGGCCCGATAATAGCGTTTAGCGGGTCGTGCGGCAGCCCGTGCCCGTGCGAAGGTTGGTAGAAATACATACGACACCCGTGGCAAAAAAAGAGATAACCAGACTCACTTATTTACCGCGCCGCCGTCAACGGGTATCTTACGCGGCTGTTCAAAGGAGATTGCCATGAAAGCCCAGAAACCGGGGTTACACCCGCGTAACCGTCACCATCAACGCTACGACCTGCCCGCGCTGTGCCAGGCCCATCCTGAGCTACAGGCTTTTATCACCCTTAACCCGGTGGGTGAGCAGACCATCGACTTTGCCAGTCCTCTGGCGGTCAAGGCACTGAATAAAGCGCTGCTGGCGCACTTTTATGCGGTGAAACACTGGGATATCCCGGACGGCTTTCTTTGTCCGCCGGTGCCGGGCAGGGCTGACTACATCCATCATCTCGCCGATCTGCTGGCGCTGGATAGCGGGACGATCCCGGTCAACGCCAGCATTCTTGATATTGGCGTTGGCGCAAACTGTATCTATCCGCTGATTGGCGTGCATGAGTACGGCTGGCGCTTTACCGGTAGCGAGGTGAACGCCGACGCGTTCGCCAGCGCCCAGTCTATCGTCAATGGCAACCCGGGGCTCACTCGCCAGATCCGTTTGCGTCGTCAAAAAGATGCGAAAGCGATTCTGAGCGGCATCATTCATAAAAATGAAAACTACGACGCTACCCTTTGCAACCCTCCGTTCCATGACTCTGCCGCCAGCGCGCAGGCGGGCGGTGAGCGTAAACGTCGTAATCTGGGGCTGGGCGAAGAGAGCGTCTTAAACTTTGGCGGCCAGCAGCAGGAGCTGTGGTGCGAAGGGGGAGAAGTCGCTTTTATTACGCAGATGATTCAGGAGAGCCAGCAGTTTGGCCGTCAGGTTAAATGGTTTACCTCTCTGGTTTCCCGCGGCGACAATCTGCCGCCGCTGTACCGCGCGCTGACTGATATCGGCGCGGTGAAAGTGGTGAAAAAAGAGATGGCCCAGGGGAATAAGCAAAGCCGCTTTATCGCCTGGACCTTTATGGACGAAACCAAACGCCGCCGACCTTTATAACGTCGGCTCCGCAGGGGACGGTGGTCCGGCTGATGCTGGCATCGGCAGGACCTGATAAGTTTGCACCGGCGCGCGAACGCCTGCGAGGTCGAAATGTCTTTTCACCTGAGTATCAAGGGCAAAACGAACCGTCCACTGTTTCAGTGGCAGGGTGGTAAAGGTGACGCGCAGGGTGAAGGCGGTATTGCTTAAGCCCACCAGCCCGGAGAAAGAGGGCTCGCCAATGACCAGCCCGCGAATCTCTTCCTGCGCCATGACTTCTGCTACCGCATCTTTTAGCGCCTGGTTGGCCTTATCCAGATCCTCCTGTCGGTTAACATCATAGTTGGCCACCACTGAGCCGATACCGCGTACAAAGTTGGCGAAGGTGGTTATCGAAGACCATGGAATAATATGATAGGCACCGGTATCCTGGCGTACACCGACGGAACGAATCGACATTCGCTCCACCGTTCCGGTGAGCGGCCCGATTGTCACCAGGTCGCCGGTATTCATACCGTTTTCAATCTGGATAAAAATCCCGGTAATAATATCTTTGACCAGGGTCTGCGCGCCGAACGAAATTGCGAGGCCCAGCGCGCCAGCACCGGCCAGCAACGGGGCGATATTCACACCGACTTCCGAAAGCAGGATCATGATAGT
>DASYFN010000116.1:0-2967 GCA_036498385.1 Klebsiella sp. | reverse complement strand
GGTTGCCAAACTGGAAGATGCGGAAGTGCAACTGGAAAACAACCGCCTCGAGCAGGAACTGGTGCTGATGGCGCAGCGTATTGACGTCGCCGAAGAGCTGGATCGTCTGGAAGCGCACGTGAAAGAGACGTGGAATATCCTCAAGAAGAAGGAAGCGGTCGGTCGCCGCCTCGATTTTATGATGCAGGAGTTCAACCGCGAGTCGAATACGCTGGCGTCTAAATCGATCAATGCAGAAGTGACGAACTCCGCCATTGAGCTGAAAGTGCTGATCGAACAAATGCGCGAGCAGATCCAGAATATCGAGTAACGGTTCTTCGCCCGCCAAACCACTCCCGGGCAAAAGGTCATGGTAAATCATGGCCTTTTTACTTTCCCCCTCCCGCAGACTCGCTATAAGAATCTACGTCTAAAAATGCTCGTCCAGTTTTCGGTTGCGACAAATATGCCTGACGCGGCACATTCAGTCGCGACACCACAACGGGGGAAAATAATGGCTTCAATGCGCTGCACCACCAAAACCAGCCCCTGTTGCTTGCCAGGGTCTGGGACGCCTGTAGCGCCCGGGCCGCTCAGCTATCGCTGCGGTGTTAGGGTATGAAGACGGGGAAGAGATGCGTTTTGACGAGCTGCTATACCTTGTCTCACGTATCAAAGCCGTGAGCGAACTGCCATTACACATTGATTTAGAAGCCGGATACGCCAGCACAACGAGCCACATGATTGACAACATCCAGGACTGGCGCATCTCGGGGTGATAGGGATAAACCTTGCAGATAGCCATGTAGCGAATAACTCGCGCAGCCTTGACGATACGGCCGTTTTTGCCGTCAGGCTTGAGGAATAAAGAGCGATACGCAGGGGTATCATTCGCCGCCGCGATTTTATATATCGTGCTTCAGCATTACGTCAGCAATTACGATGTGGTGATGAGCTCCATCCTGCTGCTCGGCTTTACCGCCCGCATGCTGGCGCTACGCTGGAAGCTGAGCCTGCCGGTATTTAATTACAACCATGCTTTCAGAATCCCGGAACGCGTTGTCCGCTCAACCACTTCGCCAGCACGGCAACATCCGGGTGATGTAAGAACGTCACCAGTTGCCGCGCCCTTTCTGCCCCGATACCCGGCAGGCGTCGCCACTGCTCTTCATTCCGATCCTGCATCTGTCGCCAGTCATCCTCCTTCAGCCTGACAAATGCCGTCTTCGGTATCGGTACTCCCATTGCCTGTACCCAGCGCTGAAAAGGCCGTTTGCGTGCAAGGTTAAACTGATGCCACAACCGCTGCCCGCGCTGTGCAGAGATCCCCGGTATGGCTTGCAGCCGATCCGGCGTCAACGCCAGCCATGAAAAGAGATGCTCCATGCTGCGGGCATCGTGCAGAGTCCGCCACAGCGCCTCTCCCGCGCCGTCAATATTGAGGACCGATCGGGATGAGAGCCAGACCAGTCGTGAGCGAAACTGCTCTGCACACTCGGGCGTGGCAAAATAGCAGGTTAAGGCATTGAAACGCGCCGCAGGCGGCTGAGGTTTATTACGCTGAGCCGTGCGCCATACTACCGAGTCGATGCGTGGTATCCCCTGCCCGGCAAGGCTAATTTGCAGTTGATCGCCAATACCGATATCCAGATTGTACCAGCGGGATACCGAGCCGACATTCACCCGCTGTACGCGCTTATCATCCAGCCGCTGCGGCTCCAGGTGCGCCACCACGGCTATTTTACCGCTGCGCCCGATGCCGAAGCTGATACCGCGAACCTCCATAACCCGCGAGGCAGGCGGATATTTCCAGGCGATAACCCAATCTCCCTGCCCCGGCGCCCAGAAGCGTCCGGCGGATTCTTGTCCCCGCCGCACCACAACGCCATCGGTGGCAAAAGGCAGCGGTGAAGTGAACCAACGCTGACGCCACTGTTCAACCTGCAGCGCATCAGCGACAGGATGCGAAAAAAGCGCGCTGTAAAGAAATCCTCCCTGCCGCAAGAGCGCCAACCTCTGTTTCAGATCCTGCGGACCATCAGGCCATGCCCAGATGAAGATGCCCAGTTGATTAAGTTCCGCCGCAGCCTCCTGCCGCATCATCATGCCGGCAACTTTTGCCCGCGCGTTCATGCCGCCCATCTGCTTTTGCACATGCCCCTCGTGAAGCAGGAACAGCTCGCCCTGCAGCACGCTATTTGCAAGTACGCCGTCAGAGGTTTTAGGAATGGAAGGGATCTGCAAGACTCTGGTCGTCCAGTCTTCACCGGCCAGGCCATTACCCCGGCTTATTGCCTGCGCAAGACGCCCCTGCCGACACACGAGCGTGACCGCGACGCCATCGACTTTAGGCTGTACCCACAGACCAGATTGACCGCGCATCCAGCGCGCCACAGCGGTTTGATCCGCCAGTTTACGCACGCCGGTATGCGCTACCGGATGTCTGGTATCTCCCCTTAGCGGCGGAAGCGCATCGGGAGCGGGAGTCTCTCCGGTGAAACAGCGCTGCCAGTACGCCAGCCGCGCCGCAAGCTGATCATAGACCTCATCGCTTACCGCACTGCTCCCCTGCTGCCAGTAAGCGTTTTCCCATTCCGTTATCTGCTGGCCGAGACGTTTAATTTCCTGTTCAGCCCTGGCCTGCGGCCATACGGGGCAGGCTGCCTGCCCGTATCCCACCAGCATCCACAACACCAGCGCCCAGATTCCTTTTTGCATCTCAAAGCCCTCCTGTTTTCTCGCCGGGGATTGTGCCGCAGGCTTATTTTCGTCGGCGAGGGGGGATTTTTAATGCTGCGAGCAGGCATCCAGGTTTCCTGTGTTGTTTCTGCAACGCCCGGCGAAATCAGGGAAACAGCAAGTAAAATGAAAGAAAGAATGCAAAAAGTGTGACAGGGACTGCGTCACGCGGCAGCGGCGTGTATAATAGGCTCGTATGTAAGCTCTATTTCGACCACCACATACAAAAGACACTCATGGCTCAAGGCA
>DASYFN010000115.1:0-7229 GCA_036498385.1 Klebsiella sp. | reverse complement strand
GAGCCAGACGGCCCGAGCAGCGCCACCATTTGTCCGGAAGGGATATCCAGCGAGATATCATTCAGCACCTGGGTGCGACCAAAAGACTTCTTAATATTGGCAATCTCAATGCTCATGATTTCCCTCCTGATGCTGACGTTTTTCCTGATTTTCTAAACGCCACTGCACCACACTCTTCAAAAACAGGGTCAAAATGGCCATCAGCGTCAGCAACGCTGCGGCAGTAAACGAGCCGATGGTGTTGTAGTCCTGCTGCAATAGTTCAATCTGCAACGGCAGCGACAGGGTTTCACCCCGAATGGAGCCGGAGACAACGGAAACGGCACCGAACTCGCCAATCGCGCGGGCGTTGGTCAGCACCACGCCGTAAAGCAGCGCCCAGCGGATATTCGGCAGCGTGACACGGCGGAACATCTGCCAGCCTGACGCGCCCAGCAGCACTGCCGCTTCGTCTTCATTGCTCCCCTGACTTAACATCACCGGCACCAGCTCGCGCACCACAAACGGGCAGGTCACAAAGACCGTCACCAGCACCATGCCCGGCCAGGCGAACATGATCTGCAGGTTATGCTCATCCAGCCAGTCGCCCAGCGGCCCGTTGGAGCCATAAAAGAGCAGATAAACCAGACCAGCCACGACCGGCGAAACCGCAAATGGAATGTCCAGCAGGGTCAGCAACAGCTGACGACCAGGAAAGTTAAAGCGCGTCACCAGCCAGGCCAGCAGGGTGCCAAACACCAGATTCACCGGCACCGTAATCAGCGCAATCAGCACGGTCAGCCAGATGGCGTGCAGCATATCCGGGTTCGCCAGGTTTTCCAGCGCGGGCATCAGCCCCTTGCTGAGCGCCTGAACGAAGATATAAATCGTCGGCACGACGAGAATAAACGCGGAAACCAGCACGCCCGCACCTATCAGAAACCACTTACCCCAGTTGATGCGGGGCGCATCGTATCGCTTCAATTGCGTAACTTCCGCCATCAGTGACCTACCACACGTCGACCAAAGCGACTTTGCAGGGTGTTGATTGAGAACAGCAGCAGTAATGATGCCGCGAGGATCACCGAAGCAATCGCGCTGGCGGCAGGGTAATCAAACTCCTGCAAACGAATAAAAATCATCAGCGAGGTCACTTCCGTTTTCCACGCGATGTTACCGGCGATAAAAATCACCGCGCCGAACTCCCCAAGGCTACGGGTAAACGACAGCGCAATCCCGGCCAGCAGCGCCGGGGAGAGCTCCGGCAGCACCACTTTGCGAAAGCTCTGCCAGCGCGTCGCGCCCAGCGTTTCTGCCGCCTCTTCATATTCCGGCCCCAGTTCTTCAAGTACCGGCTGCACCGTACGGACCACAAACGGAATGCTGGTAAAGGCCATCGCCACCGCAATACCCAGCCAGGTATAGGTGACCTTGATATCAAACTTCGCCAGCCACTCGCCGTAGAAGCCGTTGACGGAAAACAGCGAGGCCAGCGTCAGGCCCGCTACCGCCGTCGGTAGCGCAAACGGCAGATCCATCAGCGCGTCCAGCAGCGTGCGACCCGGAAAGCGGTAGCGTGTAAGGATCCACGCCATCAGCAGGCCGAAGACGCCGTTAAAAATCGACGCCACAAAGGCCGACAGCAGGGTGACTTTATAAGCCGCCACGACCTGAGGATTGCTGATCACATCCCAGTATTGCCCCCAGGTCATTTCAGAGAGCTGCATCACCAGCGCGCTCAGCGGTAACAGCAGAATCAGACATACAAACAGCAGGCTGGTGCCGAGGCTCAAAGTAAAGCCAGGCAGCACGCGCTTTGATGCAACAGCAAACATTACTTACGCCCCGCCGCCAGCAGTTTGTCCAGCTCACCGCCGCTAGCAAAGTGGGTTTGCATCACTTCCGGCCAGGCGCCAAACTGGTCTTCCACGCGGAATAGTTCGGTCTGCGGGAATTTATCTTTCAGTGAATCCATCACTTTCGGGTTGTTCACCCGATAGTAATAGTCGGTAATAATCGTCTGCGCCTGCGGAGTGTACAGCCAGTTCAGATAGGCTTTCGCCGCTTTTTCCGTTCCATTGGTCTGGACGTTTTTATCTACCCAGGCCACCGGGAATTCAGCAAGGATATTGGTTTTAGGAATAACCACCTCGAACCCCTGAGCTTCATACTGTTTACGGATGTTATTCACTTCCGATTCGAAGCTGATCAGCACATCACCCAGACCGCGTTCGGCGAAGGTCGTGGTGGCCCCGCGACCGCCGGTATCGAACACTTCGACGTTCTTCAGAAACTGGGTCATAAACTGTTCGGTTTTCGCTTTATCGCCGCCGTCAGCTTTGTCCGCGGCACCCCACGCAGCCAGATATGTGTAACGGGCATTGCCTGAGGTTTTCGGGTTGGGGAAAATCAGTTTGACATCGGAACGCACTAAGTCATTCCAGTCGTGGATATTTTTCGGATTACCTTTACGGACCAGGAAACCCATCGTGGAGTAAAACGGCGAGCTGTTATTCGGCAGACGGCTTTGCCAGTTGGCCGGGATCAGTTTGCCTTTGTCGTGCAGGATCTGTACGTCGGTGACCTGATTGTAGGTCACCACATCGGCCTTAAGTCCTTGCAGAATCGCCAGCGCCTGTTTTGATGACCCGGCATGAGATTGTTTAATCGTCAGCTTATCGCCGCCGTTATCTTTCGCCCACTGCTGTTCAAACTGCGGGTTAAGGGCGGCAAACAGCTCGCGGGAAACATCGTAGGAACTGTTCAGCAGTTCCGTCGCCTGCGCCTGCGCAGCCAGCAGCACAGAAGCAGCCAGCGCCAGATATCCTTTTTTCAGTGATTTAACCGCCATTGCGCACCCTTATCGATATGATGATTTTCTGCTGATCATCATATTTATAACGGCGATAAAAGGAGTAACGGTTTTATATACCGTTTGGCGATTTGGAAGTCGAAAAGAGAATAAGGGAATGGCAAAGCTTTTCTGAATCGTGCATCCAGAACCGGAAAACGTTCGACGCTTGCCAGCCGCGCCGAACGGTTCCCTCCCCCTATGGGGTGAGGGAGAGGACTTACAGCGCCAGCAGTCTATCCAGGGACGGCGCGAAATAGTATCCGCCGGTCAGCGGTTTGGTGAAACGCAGCATCGCGTCGCGCTTACCGTCAGTATCGCCGAACATACTCAGCAACTGCTGCTCAATATTGTGCAGACGCGCGCAGTAAGCGCAAAAGTAGAGGCCGTGGGTCCCGCTGGCGGTGCCGTACGGCAGGCTCTGACGGACAATCTTCAGCCCTTTACCCTCTTCTTTCAGATCCACGCGGCTCAGGTGAGAAGTTTCCGGACGCTCGTCGCCATCAATCTCTTCGTTGGCTTCTTTCGTTCGGCCGATCATCATCTCCTGGTCGGAAATGCTCATACGATTGAGCTGCTTGAGGTTATGCTCCCAGCGCTGCACAAAGACATAGCTGCCGCCCGCATCCACGCCATCTTTAATCACCGCGACTTCACGGCGCGTCTCTTCACCCGCCGGGTTTTCAGTGCCGTCGACAAAGCCGCTCAGATCGCGCTCTTCAATCCAGCGAAAGCCGTGAATCTCTTCTTTGACATCAATCGCTGCGCCAAAAGCGGACAGGGCCGCCTGAGCGACAGAAAAATTCAGCTCATGCTGCGCGGATAGAATGTGGATCAGCACATCATACTGAGTCGCCGGGGCCAGGCCTTTGCCGTAGCCCGGGAAATCTTTTAACTCTTCGGCCCCTACGCCACCACTCAACTGACGCCAGACGTGATGACCAAAAGCGACGACCGCCCCCAGCTTAGCTTCCGGGTATTTTGCCTGAAAGGTGGCTAATTTATCGGCAAAAACCTTGCTGGCTTCACACAGTGCGTCAATGTCGCCTTTGACATTTGCTTCAATCCAAATCGCCGCACGGCAATGTTCCGGCAAAATGCCGCTCTGAACCTGAGACATCGCTCCTCCTGAAATAGTACAGCCACAACACTGTGGTTTTTAAGGCGCTATTGTACCTGCTTTTTCAGGACGCCGAATCACTTTAGCGCAAATTAGCGACGCCAGATAATCTTGCTCACCTTCCAATTTTTCAGCATATCATCCGCAGGCATTAACTCCGCAGGGCCGTTCCAGTTACCGGTAAAGGCATAGCTAATATGCTGGCTGCTCTCAGCCTTGCATTCCACTACTGCGCCATTGTCGTTGCTGCCTTTGTGACAGTTGCCAAACGCTTTGCTATAGATTTCGCTAAACGGGGTACCGATTTTCACGCCGCTGGCGGCTTTGATATTGCTATCGCGCACGTCGATGCGGCTGATAGTTCCTTTCTCGCCATGGATGGTCAGCGCGACCTTGTCATCCTTTAACGCTTCGAAATAGCGCACAATATTACCGTTAGACATTTTCATGCCGCTGCGCAGACGGTAACTGCTGTCGAGCGCATCGCTGATAGCCTGCTCGCTCAGCGGCGTGGTCGCCGTCAGGTTGCCTACGCCCTGCTCGGTCACTTCCGTAGAGGAGCCAAACCAGTTCCACGGATACGCCGCCGACCAGTTAACCGAGCTTAGCGTCGAGCAGCCGGTTAAAGCCAGTGGTAATGCGCAGAGAAGTAAACGTAGCGATTTCATGACTGAGTGTCCTTTCTGATTTATTCAACGCAAGTTGGAGTGCGCGATCGGCAAAAAGTGCCGTTAAACCTGTTCTTCGCGAAAACAGGCTTTCAGCCGATGGTTGCTTAACAGCCACCAGAGTGCATAAAGATCCGCCGCCAGCAGACCAATGGCCACCGCAGACGGCGATTCACCGCTCATCCACAACAGCGGTTGCCAGACCAGCAGCAATACCTGGGAAAGCACCAGCAGCCAGCGCATCATGAGCCAGAGCCGAGGGAAGCGCTGACGATGTCCGCTAATGATAAACGCCAGCACCGCCGGAATACCGGGCAGCAGCCCCAGCCAAAAATTATCGTGATCCGGATAAAACAGATTCAGCAGCGCGTCGCCCTGCTGACGTGACGCTCCGGCTATCAGAAACAGTACCCATGTCCGCGCCTGAAGCAGTAGCACGCACCAAAAGAGAAACGGCAAACGCAGGCGGCCGTGAGTATCAAAATCAGCGGGGATAAACTCAGTATTCTTCATCTTCAATTAAGCGCTTGCCAAGGCACAGCACGTCCGAATGCTCATAGCCAAGGCGTTCGTACATCCCCTGAACCACATCATTATCTTCACGTATCATAATATTTATTTTCGGACAGCCGCGGGCAATCAGCTTTTTCTCCAGCCGATTAAGCAGCGCATTAGCAATACCGCGACCACGATATTCAGGATGTACGCCAAGGTAATAGGCTGACCCGCGATGACCGTCATACCCCCCCATCACCGTGCCAACCACTTCGCCGTTAACTTCGGCGACCAGAAACAGGCTGGCATCGTGGTTCAGCTTACGTTCAATATCCATTTCCGGATCGTTCCATGGACGCAGAAGATCGCAACGCTCCCACAGGGTAATAACCTCTTCGAAATCTTGCTGGCGAAAAACGCGTATCTCCATGGTATTCCCCACCATTGACGGTTAAAAACAGAGATTATGGCGCGATTGTGCCCAATAGCCAATATCAGGCGCAATGAGCCGCAAAAAATGGCATAATATGACTTTGTCATGTATTGAAATGAAAAGTAAAACAATTCTTATTTTGAATGGTCGTATCAGAAAACACGATACGATATAACCTTGGTTACCACTTGTTTGCAATTCAGGCTGAATGAGCACTTTTAAACCATTAAAAATACTTACTTCGCGCCGCCAGGTGCTGAAAGTCGGGCTGGCAGCGATCACGCTTTCAGGGATAGCCTCACAGGCCAGCGCGAAAGAACAACAGCCATTGAAAACATCCAATGGGCACAGCAAACCCGCAGCGAAAAAAAAAGGCGCCAAACGCGTCGTGATGCTCGACCCGGGCCATGGCGGTATTGATACTGGCGCTATCGGCCATAACGGTTCAAAGGAGAAGCACATCGTACTGGCGATCGCCAAAAACGTGCGCAGCATCTTACGTAACAACGGCATCGATGCCCGTCTGACGCGCAGCGACGATACCTTTATTCCACTCTATGATCGCGTGGAGATCGCCCACCAGCACGGCGCCGACCTCTTCATGTCAATTCACGCCGATGGTTTCATCAACCCGAGCGCGACCGGCGCCTCCGTTTTCGCCCTTTCCAACCGCGGCGCCAGTAGCGCCATGGCGAAGTATCTCTCGGATCGTGAAAACCGGGCGGATGAAGTCGCTGGTAAGAAAACAACGGATAAAGACCACCTGTTGCAGCAAGTGCTGTTCGACCTGGTGCAAACTGATACTATCAAAAACAGCCTGACGCTCGGCTCGCACATCCTGAAAAAGATCAAGCCGGTGCATAAACTGCACAGCCGCAATACCGAACAGGCGGCGTTCGTGGTGCTGAAATCACCATCGATTCCGTCAGTGCTGGTGGAGACGTCGTTTATTACCAATCCGGACGAAGAAAAACTGCTCGGCACTCCCGCCTTCCGGCAGAAAATCGCCACGGCGATTGCCAACGGCATTATCAGTTATTTTCACTGGTTCGATAACCAGAAAGCCCATTCTAAGAGACGTTAATGAAACCCGACGCGCACCAGGTAAAAGCTTTCCTTCTTCAGCTCCAGGACGCTATCTGCCAGAAGCTCAGCGCCGTTGACGGCGACAAGTTTGTCGAAGATAGCTGGCAGCGGGAAGGCGGCGGCGGCGGCGGGCGCAGCCGGGTGCTGCGCGATGGCGGTATCTTTGAGCAGGCTGGTGTTAACTTTTCACACGTGCACGGTGATGCGATGCCGGCTTCCGCTACCGCTCACCGTCCTGAGCTGGCGGGCCGCAGTTTTGAAGCGATGGGCGTCTCGCTGGTCGTGCATCCGCGCAGCCCCTATATCCCCACCAGCCATGCCAACGTGCGCTTCTTTATCGCGGAAAAACCGGGCGCCGATCCGGTATGGTGGTTCGGCGGCGGCTTTGATTTAACTCCCTACTATGGCTTTGAAGAAGATGCCGTTCACTGGCATCGTACCGCCCGCGACCTGTGCCAGCCCTTCGGCGAAGAGGTTTATCCGCGTTATAAAAAGTGGTGCGACGATTACTTCTTCCTCAAACATCGTAATGAGCAGCGCGGCATCGGCGGCCTGTTTTTCGATGACTTGAATACCCCGGACTTCGACCACTGCTTC
>DASYFN010000114.1:0-60195 GCA_036498385.1 Klebsiella sp. | reverse complement strand
CTGATCCACTCGCCAACCAAATCTCTTCAGCAGGCCGCCCGTGACGGGGATGATGAACGCCTGCATATTCTGCGCAACAGCCTCGGGCTGGAATAGCGCACTTTTCTCTCTTTTTTCAGGACAGGGTGAATTTACGCCTATGAAGTCTTCTATTGTTGCCAAGCTGGAAGCTCTTTACGAACGCCATGAGGAAGTTCAGGCGCTACTCGGCGATGCTGCGACCATCGCCGATCAGGATAAGTTCCGCGCGTTATCGCGCGAATACGCACAGCTGAGCGACGTCGCCCGCTGTTATACCGACTGGCGTCAGTTGCAGGATGATATTGAAGCCGCCCAAATGATGCTCGAAGACCCGGAAATGCGTGAAATGGCGCAGGAAGAGTTGCGCGAAGCGAAAGAAAAGGGTGAGCAGATGGAGCAGCAACTGCAGGTTCTGCTGCTACCAAAAGATCCGGATGACGAGCGTAACGCTTTTGTTGAAGTTCGCGCTGGTACCGGCGGCGATGAAGCGGCGCTGTTCGCGGGCGATCTGTTCCGTATGTACAGCCGTTATGCGGAATCGCGCCGCTGGCGCGTGGAAATCATGAGCGCCAACGAAGGTGAGCACGGCGGTTTTAAAGAAGTGATTGCTAAAATCAGCGGTGATGGCGTCTATGGGCGACTGAAGTTCGAATCCGGCGGTCATCGTGTTCAGCGCGTACCGGCTACCGAATCCCAGGGGCGTATCCATACCTCTGCCTGTACCGTGGCCGTGATGCCTGAGCTGCCGGAAGCCGAAATGCCGGATATCAACCCGAGCGATCTGCGCATCGATACCTTCCGCTCCTCCGGCGCGGGTGGTCAGCACGTTAACACCACCGACTCGGCGATTCGTATTACCCACTTGCCGACCGGTATCGTCGTGGAGTGCCAGGACGAACGTTCTCAGCACAAAAATAAAGCCAAAGCGCTTTCGGTGCTGGGCGCGCGTATTCGCGCCGCGGAAGTGGCGAAACGCCAGCAGGCGGAAGCCTCCGAGCGACGCAACCTGCTGGGCAGCGGCGATCGCAGCGATCGTAACCGCACCTATAACTATCCGCAGGGCCGTGTGACCGATCATCGCATCAACCTGACGCTTTACCGCCTGGATGAGGCGATGGAAGGCAAGCTGGATATGCTGATTGAGCCGATTGTTCAGGAATATCAGGCCGACCAACTGGCAGCCCTTTCCGAGCAGGAATGATGACTTTCCAGCAGTGGTTAACGCAGGCCATCGCCCGCCTGAGCCAAAGTGAAAGTCCGCGTCGGGATGCTGAAATCCTGCTTGGCCATGTGACCGGCAAAGCGCGGACTTTTATTCTCGCGTTTGGCGAAACGACGCTGACGGCGGAGCAGTCCGCCGAGCTGGCAACGTTACTGAGCCGTCGCGCGCAGGGCGAGCCAGTGGCTCACCTGGTGGGACAGCGCGAATTCTGGTCGCTGCCGCTGTCCGTTTCTCCCGCGACGCTGATCCCGCGTCCGGATACGGAGTGTCTGGTTGAACAGGCGCTGGTGCGGTTATCGGATAAACCGTGCCGCATTCTCGATCTTGGCACTGGCACCGGTGCTATCGCCCTGGCGCTGGCCAGCGAACGCCCGGATTGCCATGTCACCGCCGTTGACTGTATGCCCGATGCGGTTGCGCTGGCTGCGCGTAACGTTGAACATCTCAGTATCGATAATGTCACTGTACTGCAAAGCAACTGGTTTAGTGCGCTCGCCGGGCAACAATTCGACATTATCGTCAGCAACCCGCCCTATATCGACGAAACCGACCCGCATCTTGCGCAGGGTGATGTGCGCTTTGAGCCGAAAACGGCGCTGGTCGCCGCCGACGGCGGCCTGGCCGATCTGGCGCATATTATCCGCGAAAGTCGCCGTTTTCTTACATCTGGCGGCTTTATACTGCTGGAACATGGCTGGACACAGGGCGAGGCGGTGCGTGGTCTATTACATGCGGGGGGATACTGCAATATTGCCACTTGTCGTGACTACGGCGACAACGAGCGCCTGACGCTTGGGCAATATCAAGGAGGCGTATGAATCTGTTTAGCATGGTACTGTATCTGCATATTGCCTGCGTGGTGGTATCGGTCAGCCTGTTCGTTTTACGCTACTGGTGGCGCTGGAGCGGTAACCGCCTGCTCGCCCAGCGCTGGGTACGCATTGTGCCGCACTGTAGCGATACGCTGCTGTTTCTCAGCGGCGTCGCATTAATAGCAATAACGCGCTCTCTGCCGTTTACCGAAGAGGGGACATGGCTGACTGAAAAGCTGTTTGGCGTTATCATTTATATCGCATTGGGATTTATTGCACTGAGCCATCGTCGCTCACGCAATCAGCAGAGCCAGTTTGTCGCCTTTCTGCTGGCCCTGGTGGTGTTGTTTATCATTATTCAACTCGCCATCACAAAAATACCGTTACTGGGGTAAGGCATGAGGTCGTTAGCTGATTTCGAATTTAATAAAGCGCCGTTATGTGATGGCATGGTCCTCATTTCTGAATTAATCCGCGACGATTTTCCGACGCACTATGTGCAGGATGAGCTGGAGCGTCTGCTGGCCCTGGCACAGGAGGAGATTGCCTCTTCCTGGGACCAGGAGCGTCAGATAGAGCGTCTACTGGAGCTTTTCTATAAAGACTGGGGCTTCAGCGATTCGCGCGGTGTTTATCGTCTGTCCGATGTGCTCTGGCTCGATAAAGTCCTGAACAACCGCCAGGGTAGCGCGGTGTCGTTAGGCGCAATCCTGCTGTGGATTGCTCAGCGTCTGGCGCTGCCGGTGGTACCGGTTATTTTTCCGACGCAGATGTTGCTTCGCGCGGATCCGCAAGAGAGCGAAGAGATGTGGCTCATTAATCCGTTTAACGGCGAAACGCTGAACGAGCATACGCTGGAAGTGTGGCTGAAGGGTAATATTAGTCCGCTCGCCGAGCTGTTTAACGAAGACCTTGATGAGGCCGATAACGCGGAAGTGATCCGCAAACTGCTCGATACCCTCAAATCGGCGTTGATGGAAGAGCGGCAGATGGAGCTGGCGTTACGGACCAGCGAGGCGCTACTGCAGTTCAATCCGGAAGACCCTTACGAAATTCGCGACCGGGGGCTGATATACGCTCAGTTGGATTGCGATCATGTGGCATTGCAGGATCTCAACTACTTCGTTGAACAGTGCCCGGAAGATCCGATCAGCGAGATGATCCGTGCACAGATCAACGCCATTTCGCATAAACACATTACATTGCATTAGTCTGAAACCATTCCGGTTACACCCTGATAAGGCGAACTTATGAAACAAAAAGTGGTTAGCATTGGTGATATCAACGTAGCAAACGACCTGCCATTCGTGCTGTTTGGTGGGATGAATGTGCTGGAATCTCGCGATCTCGCGATGCGTATCTGCGAGCACTATGTGACCGTCACGCAGAAACTGGGTATCCCTTACGTGTTCAAAGCCTCTTTTGATAAAGCTAACCGTTCTTCCATCCACTCCTATCGCGGGCCGGGTCTGGAAGAAGGGATGAAGATTTTCCAGGAGCTGAAACAGACTTTCGGCGTGAAAATCATTACCGATGTTCACGAAGCCAGTCAGGCTCAGCCAGTCGCCGATGTGGTTGACGTTATCCAGTTGCCGGCGTTCCTTGCTCGTCAGACCGATCTGGTTGAAGCGATGGCGAAAACCGGCGCAGTTATCAACGTGAAGAAACCGCAGTTCGTGAGCCCGGGCCAGATGGGCAATATCGTCGATAAGTTTATCGAAGGCGGCAACGACAAAGTGATCCTTTGCGATCGCGGCGCGAACTTCGGCTACGACAATCTGGTGGTCGACATGCTGGGCTTTGGCGTGATGAAGAAAGCCTCCAATAACTCACCGGTTATCTTCGACGTCACCCACGCCCTGCAGTGCCGCGACCCGTTTGGCGCAGCCTCAGGGGGCCGTCGCGCGCAGGTTGCCGAACTGGCGCGCGCCGGGATGGCTGTTGGTATCGCAGGACTGTTTATTGAAGCGCATCCGGATCCGGAGCACGCGAAATGCGACGGTCCGTCTGCGTTGCCGCTGGATAAACTGGAACCTTTCCTCAAGCAAATGAAGGCCATCGACGATCTGGTCAAAAGCTTTGATGAGCTGGATACCAGCAAGTAACCGCGTCTGAAATGACAAAAGCCTGCCCGTTGCAAAACCGGCAGGCTTTTTTTATCTCCCCGACAGGCATACGCCGCCGGGGGAGGTTCAGGCAAAAATGGTCATCAGGTAGGCGGCAAACAGCGCCAGGTGCGCCGCGCCGTTCAGCACGTTGGTACGCCCGGTAGAGAACGATATCTGGCACAGCAACAGCGAGGCAACCATCACCACCATTTCCGGCGCGCCAAGGCCAAAACGCAGCTCGTTGCCGGTGAGGAAGGCGATAAGCGTCACCACCGGAACCGTCAGGGAAATGGTGGCCAGCACCGAACCGAAGAATAAGTTCATCGCCCGCTGGACCTGATTGTTCAATACCGCTTTCAGCGCGCCAAGGCCTTCCGGAGAGAGGATCAGCAGCGCAACCAGGAAGCCGGTAAAGGCGACGGGGGCGTTCATGCTGGTTAGCAGCGTTTCCAGTGGGTTGGCGTTCATTTTGGTAACGGCGATAACCGCAACCAGGTGTATCAGCAGCCAGGCGGTATGCCACTTGCTGCTATGCGCCGATGGTTTGCCGTGATGCGGGTCATCGTCGTCGCTGTCATCCTCATGTTCGTAAACAAACAGGCTCTGGTGGGTTTTAGTTTGAATCAGCAGGAACACGCCGTACATGGCGGCGGAAATCAGCGCAACCAGAAGCGACTGACTGCTGGTGAAGTTAGCCCCGGGCAGCGCCATCGGGAAGACCAGGACGATAATCGCCAGCGGAAAGAGGGCAATGAGGTACTGTTTAAGGCCGAACAGATTCATATACTGGGTGGCGAATTTGTGCCCGCCCAGCAGTAAAGAGAAGCCCACCAGCCCGCCGGTGACAATCATGATGATTGAATAAAGCGTATCTCGCATCAGAGTCGGCGCGGCGTCGCCGGTGGCCATTAATGCGGAAATCAGACTCACTTCGAGAATAACCACTGAAAGGCTTAAAATTAACGAACCGTAGGGTTCGCCAAGGCGGTGCGCCAGAACGTCGGCGTGGCGAACGACGCTGAATGCGCTGCTCAGAATCCCGACCAGCGCCAGAATATTAATGGCAATGACCACTGGCAGTGACTGGCTGCTTCCCCAGAAAAACAGCACCGCCAGCGCCAGGACCGGAAAGGCGAGGGAGGTCTCCTTGTGGCGGGTTTTTACCGCCTCATGTGCATCCGTCATGAATTATCTCCAGGTGTGCAGATGTTATAATTATGGATATCGTAAGTTAATAAAATAACAGACATTGAAGGAGGTAATTTGTTTTTTTACTTAAATTTACTAGTCTGGCTATGTAAAAGTGGTTGATTGCCATAAATTGCGGTTAATCTTGTTTTGTATTTAATATTCAGATAATTACTAAAACCTCTTTCTCATTTATCTGTTGAATTGCCAGGCGGTAAATCATCGACGAGACTTAATATTCACCCTAAATCCGGAGGTCATCATGCCCTATAGCAACAAAAGTGAATTACCTGACAGTGTTCAGCACGTTCTCCCCGCGCATGCCCAGGAGATTTACAAAGAAGCATTTAACAGCGCCTGGGATCAGTATAAGCATAAAGAAGACCGACGAGATGACGCCAGCCGCGAAGAAACGGCGCATAAAGTGGCCTGGGCGGCGGTGAAAAATGATTATGAAAAAGGGGATGATGATAAGTGGCATAAGAAGAAATAATCTTTTTTGCCACGGCCCCGGCTGCCTGAACGCTTGCCCGCGGCCCGTTCATGGCTTATTGTCAAATCAGGCTGGATAATAATTTGGCAATATTCTACGGATGGTAGCAGATAATCGCCGGGAAGCGGGCAGTGGCGGAGGTAGTAGAAAGTGTTAACTCGTGATTTCTTACTGAATGCGGATTGTAAAACAGCGTTTGGCGCTATTGAGGAATCGCTTCTCTGGTCGGCGGAGCAACGGGCAGCCTCTCTGGCGGCGACCCTGGCTTGCCGCCCGGACGATGGTTCGGTATGGATCTTCGGCTACGGTTCGCTGATGTGGAACCCGGCGCTGGAGTATCGTGAATCCTGTACCGGTACGCTGCCGGGCTGGCACCGTGCGTTTTGTCTGCGTCTCACCGCCGGGCGCGGTAGCGCAACTCAGCCTGGCCGTATGCTGGCGTTGAAAGAGGGCGGGCGCACCACCGGCGTCGCCTATCGTCTGCCTGATGACACCCTGGAAGAAGAACTGACCCTGTTGTGGAAGCGGGAGATGATCACCGGCTGCTATTTGCCGACCTGGTGCAAGCTGGAGCTTGACGATGGTCGCACCGTCAATGCATTAGTCTTTATTATGGACCCGCGCCACCCGCTGTTTGAGGCGGACACCAGCGCGCAGGTTATTGCGCCGCTGATAGCGCACGCCAGCGGGCCGCTTGGTACTAATGCTCAGTATCTGTTCTCACTCGATCAGGAACTGCGTAAACTCGGCATGTACGATGCTTGCCTCGACGATTTGGTCGGCAAGGTGCGCCATCTGCTGGGGGAAAACAGCCAGCCTGGGCTGGCTTAAGAGTGAATCGCCCGGGGAGACCCGGGCGTTTGCTATCAGGCGGGAACGTAGCTGATAGAGTGCTCCAGCGACTGGCTGTGGCTGTCGATGAGAACGTTCCAGGTGCCGTTGTAAGGCACGGTCAGATACGCACTATCTCTGTCCTGCACACTCAGAATATCCGCATGACTATCGCCAGGAATTTTGGCGCTCATCAGGTGAATATGGCAGCGTTCGGAACAACGCACCACCAACGTATCACCGCCAAACAACGTTAAACTTGCTTTTACCATTGCCATTTAATCTCAACCTCGTTTCTGTCTACAGCATCCTGCCAGCCCATTAATCTGCGTGATATTGTTCACACTTTGCTTGGTGCATAACACCAAAGGGGGAGGACGCCGATGCTGATTTTGATCAAAAAAAGGAATAAAGATTAAACAAAAATGACGTTGTTCCTGAAAGCTTTCAGCTGGCATTGTTTTCCGTTAACAAACGCCGCCAGCTTAATATTTAATCCCGTTGAAATGCGGTTTTTAAAAGGTAAGGACTTTCTCCGCCGCCAGCGTCCAGTGCGCCAGTTCAACGAGAGTACCAATTTCCACGCCATCAATCAGCGGCAGTGCGCTGATCCCGCGGCCGTCGGTACAGGTTTTACACAGTTTCACCGGCACGTTTTGCGCGGTGAGGATCTCCAGCATCTGCTGAATATTGTAGCCTTCCGCTGGCTTCTGCCCACGCAGACCAGCGGTAACTGCATCAGACATTAAAAATAGCTTGAGTTCGAGATCAGACTGCTGTTCGCGCAGGGCAATCGCCAGACGCAGGCTGTTAAACAGGGACTCGCTGCCGTAGGCGGCACCGTTAGCGATAATCACAATACGTTGCATAAGGACTCCTTCTATAAGGCACGGTTATTGCTTGGTTGCAGTATAAAGCGTTAACCCGGGGGAGGGGTATGAATAATATGGCGGGCAATACGCCTGAGGTGGTCGACTGGTTTGCGCGCGCGCGTCGACTACAGAAGCAGCAGTTGCACCAACTGGCGCAGCAGGGAGCGCTGGCAGGCCAGATAAGCGCAGTGGTACATATGCTCCAGTGCGAACGCGGCGCGTCAAATATCTGGCTGTGTTCGGGCGGTAGACTGTACGCTGCGGAATGCCGTGCGGGCGCGGCGCTGGTCGATGAGCAGTTAACGCTATTTTATGCGGCGCTGGAGCCTGCCCGCGACGTCGCCAGCAGCGCGCTATGCTGGCGTATCGCTAGCGCAGTGTGGCATCTGGCGCAGCTTACGACTTTGCGTGAACGGGTGCGCAGTCAGGATATTGCCGCCGAAGAGGTAACGGGGCAGTTTAGCCGCATTATCCGCCATCTGTTAAATATCGTTCCGCAGCTCAACGACAGCATCGACGATCCGCAAATCGCCGGGCGCATGATAGCGCTTTATAGCTTTATGCAGGGGAAAGAGCTGGCCGGACAAGAGCGTGCACTGGGCGCGCTGGGCTTTGCTCGCGGGCTGTTCAGTGATGAGTTGCGTCAACAACTGGTGGACCGCATTGACGGCCAGCAACCCTGTTTCGACAGTTTTCTGGCCTTAGCCAATCCGTCGCACACCACCCTGTTTGCCGAACAATGCCAGGCCAGCCTGGAAATTGAACAGCTACGGCGGGTTGCCTGCACCCGTCAGCCTCCGACTGACGAGGGAGAAACGGCGCTCCGCTGGTTTTGCGCTCAGACTCAGCGTCTCGAACAGTTGCGCGGAGTGGAAGAACTGCTGATTGTTGATCTGCTTAACGCCACCACAGCCCTGCTGGAGGAAGAAGAGCAGGAGGCTCAGGTGCCGCCTGCTGACTGGCTGGAGGAGAGTATAGCCCTCCGTCTGGATAAGCAACTGTTGCCGCTGGTGCGCCAGCAGGCCCATGAACTACAGCAGCTTTCCGGTCAGCTCGCGTCCTTAAAAGATGCTCTTGAAGAGCGCAAACTGATTGAAAAGGCCAAAAGCGTACTGATGACCCACCACGGAATGCAGGAAGAGCAGGCCTGGCAGACACTGCGTAAAATGGCGATGGACAAGAATCAACGCATGGTTGAGATAGCCCGCGCGCTGCTGACAGTGAAGTCGCTATGGTGAATACCCCTAAAGGGGTAGATGCACAATCAACGAGCATTTATTGCCAGCCGACGGTGCAGCTTTAAGCGCAAAGCAGGTCGAAGAGATAAGCAAACACCTGTGAACGGCCCTCCGCAAATCTGGCACCGCCTTTGCATTAGATACAACGAGTGAATAAATGTTTTGGGCAGCGGGCCAATGGCGGCGCGTATGTTCATGGATAAAGGCGTCCTGCGGTGCGTAAGCACCGCCGGGCGCTTTTTTTTGCGCGTTTTTCTGGAGCGGGTATGGGCGATAAGTTTTCGATTTCACGGCGGCGTTTATTACAGGCAGGGGCGGCGTTGGGTGGCGCGATGCTGCTGCCTGGCATGATGCAGGCAGCGTGGGCGGCAGGGTCGGATAAGCCGGAACAGACCACTGTGCGGGTGGGTTTCATTCCGTTGACCGACTGCGCTCCTTTAGCCATTGCTTCTCTGAAGGGATTCGATAAAAAGCATGGCTTTACCCTTGCGCCAAGCAAAGAAGCCAGCTGGGCGGCGGTGCGCGACAAACTGGTTGCCGGAGAGCTGGACGCTGCGCACATCCTGTATGGCATGCTCTACGGCCTTGAACTGGGCATCGCCAGTAAACCGCAGGCGATGGCCAACCTGATGACCCTTAACCGCAACGGCCAGGCGATGACGCTCTCCAGCGCGTTGCGGGAGAAGGGGGTTTCCGACCTTAGCGGGCTGAAAAAACTGATCGGCCAGCGTGCGCCGGGTAGCTACACCTTTGCCCACACCTTTCCAACCGGTACCCACGCGATGTGGCTTTACTACTGGCTGGCGAGCGGCGGAATTAACCCATTCGAAGATATTCGCACTGTCGTCGTGCCGCCGCCGCAGATGGTAATGAACATGCGCATCGGCAACATGAGCGGATTCTGCGTTGGCGAGCCATGGAACGCGCGCGCCATTAACGATCGCATCGGCTTCACCGCCGCCACGTCTCAGGATATCTGGCCGGAGCATCCGGAAAAAATTCTCGGCACCCGCCGCCAATGGGTTGAGCGTAATCCAAATACCGCTCGCGCGCTGGTGGCGGCGCTGATGGAGGCCCAGCGCTGGATTGAAGCTTCCGCCGATAACACCCGCGAAACGGCGCGCATCCTCGCCAGACGCGCGTGGCTGAACACCAAAGAGCAGTACCTCACCGGGCGCATGCTCGGCGAATACGATAACGGTATCGGCCGTCGCTGGCAGGATGCACACCCGATGCGCTTTTACGAACAAGGGGAAGTGAGCTTTCCCTGGCTCTCGGACGGCATGTGGTTTTTGACCCAGTTTCGCCGCTGGGGATTACTGAAGTCAGCGCCGGATTATCAGGCGGTGGCGCAGCGCATTAACCGGATTGACATCTGGAAAGAGGCGGCGCAGGCGGTAGGTGGTATCAGCACCCCGACGCAGGTGATGCGCAGCAGCACACTGATCGATGGCAAGGTCTGGAATGGGGTCGATCCGGAAGGCTACGCCCGCAGTTTCGCGATTCAACGTAAGGGGGCATGAGATGAAACACGCATATAAACCGCAACCGCAGGCCAGTGCCGATAAAGCGCCCGGCGACGTCATTACCCTGCCGCCGCTACAGGTTCGCAAAACCACGCCTCCGCTCAGGCGTTGGCTGCGCGATGCCACCCAACGTCTGCTGCCGCCGCTGCTCGGGCTGGGATTGCTGCTACTGGGCTGGCAACTGGCGGCGATGAACAGCAAAGGTTTCCCGACGCCGCTCAGCACGCTGGATTCCGCGTTGACCCTTTTCGCCGATCCGTTTTATCAGGACGGGCCGAACGATATGGGAATCGGCTGGAACGTGCTGGCGTCGTTGCAGCGCGTGGCGATGGGATTTGGCCTCGCCGCGCTGGCGGGAATTCCGCTGGGCTTTCTGATTGGCCGCTCGCTGTTCTTCGCGCGGATGTTTAATCCGCTGATTGCGCTGCTGCGCCCGGTTAGCCCATTAGCCTGGCTGCCTATTGGCCTGCTGCTGTTCCAGAAAGCGGAACCCGCTTCCAGTTGGACCATTTTTATCTGCTCGATCTGGCCGATGGTGATGAATACCGCCGAGGGCGTGCGCCGTATTCCTGAGGATTACCTCAACGTCGCCAGGGTGTTACAGCTTTCCGAATGGACGGTAATGCGCAAAATCCTCTTTCCGGCGGTATTGCCCGCAGTGCTGACCGGTGTTCGTCTCTCCATCGGTATCGCCTGGCTGGTGATTGTCGCCGCCGAAATGCTTACCGGCGGCTTAGGGATCGGCTTCTGGATCTGGAACGAGTGGAACAACCTCAACGTTGAAAACATCATCATCGCCATCGTCATTATCGGCATGGTCGGGTTACTGCTGGAACAGGGTCTGATGCTGCTCGCCCGCCGTTTCAGCTGGCAGGAAAAATAAGGAGTCGCAAATGAAACCATTAATTCAGATCCAGGGCGTCAGCCAGCGTTTTAACACCGCCAGCGGCGAATTTCTGGCATTACAAAACGTCTCCTTCGATATCTACGAAGGGGAGACCATCAGCCTGATTGGCCACTCCGGCTGTGGTAAATCCACGCTACTGAATTTGATTGCCGGGATAACCCTGCCGACGGAAGGCGGCTTGCTGTGCGATAACCGCGAAATCGCCGGGCCAGGGCCGGAACGCGCGGTGGTGTTTCAGAATCACTCCCTGCTGCCGTGGCTGACCTGCTTTGACAACGTGGCGTTGGCGGTGGATCAGGTCTTTCGCCGCAGCATGAGCAAAGTCGAGCGCAAAGCGTGGATCGAGCACAGCCTCGAGCGGGTACAGATGGGACACGCCCTGCACAAGCGTCCGGGAGAAATCTCCGGCGGGATGAAACAGCGCGTTGGCATTGCCCGGGCGCTGGCGATGAAACCGAAAGTACTGTTGCTGGATGAACCTTTTGGCGCCCTTGATGCCCTGACGCGGGCGCATTTACAGGATGCGGTGATGCAGATCCAGCAGTCGCTGAATACCACCATCGTCATGATTACCCATGACGTTGATGAAGCGGTGCTGCTTTCCGACCGGGTGCTGATGATGACCAACGGCCCGGCGGCGACGGTAGGTGAGATCCTCGACGTCAATCTGCCGCGACCGCGCAATCGCGTGCAACTGGCGGACGATAGCCGCTATCACCATCTGCGCCAGCAGATCCTGCACTTCCTCTATGAAAAGCAGCCGAAAGCGGCATAGGGGGTGGCGATGAAGCGGCAACTGGTGATTATCGGCAACGGCATGGCGGCCACGCGCCTGGCGCAGGCGCTGGTGGAGCGCGATGCGCAGCGATTTAGCATCACCATTATCGGCGATGAACCCTGTCCGGCCTATAACCGCATTCAGCTATCGCCGGTGCTTGGCGCAGAGAAAACGGCAAGCGAGACGCGACTGCTGCCTGAGGAGTGGTATCCGCAGCGTAACGTGACGGTACGCGCTGGTGAAGCGGTTACGGCAGTGGATATTGAGGCCCGTACGCTGCAAACCACCATTGGCGAACTTAGCTGGGATGAACTGGTGTTCGCCACGGGCTCGCTGCCGTTTATGCCGCCGCTACCAGGCATCACGCTGCCGCATGTTTTTGCTTTCCGCACCCTGGCGGACGTTGAGAGCATCCTGGCTATTGATGGCCCGGCGGTGGTCATCGGCGGTGGCGTGCTCGGTGTAGAGGTTGCCGCAGCGTTACGACGGCATGGTGACAACGTCACTTTACTGCATCGTGGACACTGGCTGATGGAGCAGCAGACCGATGCTTTTGCTGGCGAATTGCTGCAAATACTACTCGCCGAGCGCGGGATCCACTGCGTAATGGAGAGCCGTGTTGCCGCTATTACTGAACATCAGGTGCTGCTGGAAGATGGCCGCACGTTTGCCGCTTCGCGGGTGATACTGGCTACCGGCGTGCAGCCGAACAAGTTATTAGCCGAACGCAGCGGGCTGGCGTGCGCCCGCGGCATTATTGTTGACCGTCAGTTGGCCACCGCGCAGCCGGGCGTGAGCGCCATCGGCGAGTGCTGTGAAATCGACGGTCAGACCTGGGGGCTGGTGGCGCCGTGCCTGCGCCAGGCTGAGGTGCTGGCTGACCGCTTGTGCGGCACCCCTGGCGAGGGTTTCAACTGGCAGGATAGCGGCACCCGCCTGAAGGTTACCGGCATTGAGCTCTTCAGCGCAGGCGATCTACAGGCCGATGAACAGGATGAAATTTGCACCAGTTGGGATCCGCTGGACCGTCACTACCGTCGTTTGCTACTGCGCGACGGTAAGCTGCGCGGCGTCATATTATTGGGCGACTGCACTCACGCCGCGCCGCTCACCGCTCTGCTGGGGGCGCATGCGCCAGCGCCAGCAGAGTGGCTCTTCGATCCATCTTCAACGATGCAGCCGCGCGCTGCGGGACAAACTCCTATGACAAAACCTGTTTTAGTGCTGGTCGGACACGGCATGGTCGGCCACCATTTTCTTGAGCAATGCGTCAGCCGTAACCTCCATCAACAGTACCGGATTGTGGTGTTCTGCGAGGAGCGCTATGCCGCCTATGACCGGGTTCATCTGTCGGAATATTTCGCCGGACGCAGCGCGGAGTCGCTGTCGCTGGTCGCAGAAGATTTTTTTACTCAGCATGGTATTGAGCTGCGCCTGAGCGAGTCTGTCGCCAGCATTGACCGCGAGGCGCGGGTGGTGCGTGATGCGTCAGGCCACGAAACCCACTGGGATAAGCTGGTGCTGGCGACGGGATCTTACCCGTTTGTTCCGCCGGTTCCGGGCCATAATCTCGCGGGCTGCTTTGTTTACCGTACGCTTGACGATCTGGACCAGATTGCCGCCCGCGCGGCTAATGCCCGGCGGGGTGTGGTTATCGGCGGCGGTCTGCTGGGGCTGGAAGCGGCCAACGCGCTGAAGCAACTGGGGCTGGAAACTCACGTTGTTGAGTTTGCGCCGAACCTGATGGCGGTACAACTGGATAGTGGCGGCGCGGCGATGCTGCGGGAAAAAATCAGTGATCTGGGCGTCGGGGTGCATACCAGCAAGGCGACGACGGAAATTGTCGACAATGAGCAGGGACTGCTGCTGAACTTCGCTGATGGCGGCTCGCTGGCGACTGATATGGTGGTGTTCTCCGCCGGTATTCGCCCGCAGGATGCGCTGGCGCGAAGCAGCGAACTGAAAGTGGGTGAACGCGGCGGCATTTGCATCGACAATCAGTGCCGGACCTCCGACCCGGATGTGCTGGCGATTGGCGAATGCGCCCTGTGGGATAACAAAATTTATGGTCTGGTGGCGCCAGGCTATCAGATGGCGCGCGCCGCTGCGGCAACCCTGGCGGGCGAAGAGGCCAGTTTTAACGGGGCTGATATGAGCACTAAGCTGAAGCTACTGGGCGTTGACGTTGCTTCATTCGGCGACGCTCAGGGGCGCACGCCGGGCTGTCAGAGCTATCAGTGGACTCACGGACCGGAGCAGATCTACAAAAAAATAGTTGTCAGCCAGGATGGTAAAACCCTGCTCGGCGGCGTACTGGTCGGGGATGCCAGCGATTACGCCACGCTGCTACAGATGATGCTCAACGGCATGGCATTACCCGCGCGCCCGGAAAGCTTGATCCTTCCGGCACTGGAGGGCAGCGCGCCAAAAGCGCTCGGTGTGGCGGCGCTGCCGGACAGCGCGCAGATCTGCTCCTGTCACAACGTCAGCAAAGGCGATATCTGCCAGGCGGTGAGCAGCGGTGCGGGCGACATGGCAGCGATTAAGGGCTGCACCAAAGCGGCGACCGGCTGTGGCGGCTGTAGCGCGCTGGTTAAACAGGTGATGGAGTACCAGCTCGCCGGGCAGGGCGTGGAAGTCAAAAAAGATATCTGCGAGCACTTCCCCTGGTCGCGCCAGGAGATCTATCACCTGGTGCGCGTTAACCATATCCACACCTTCGAACAGCTAATTAGCCGCTACGGACAGGGGCACGGTTGCGAAATCTGTAAACCACTGGTGGCCTCGGTACTGGCCTCCTGCTGGAATGAATATCTGCTGAAACCGGCGCATCTGCCGCTGCAGGATACTAACGATCGCTATTTCGCCAATATCCAGAAAGATGGTACCTATTCGGTGGTGCCGCGCATGGCGGCGGGAGAAGTGACGCCGGACGGACTGATTGCCATCGGGCAGATCGCCAAACGCTATCAGTTGTACAGTAAAGTGACCGGCGGTCAGCGTATTGACCTGTTCGGCGCACGCCTGGAACAGCTTCCGGCAATCTGGCGAGAACTGGCCGAGGCGGGATTTGAAACCGGCCACGCCTACGGCAAATCCCTGCGGACGGTGAAATCCTGCGTCGGGTCGACCTGGTGTCGCTACGGCGTGCAGGATTCCACCGGTCTTGCGGTAACCCTCGAACATCGCTACAAGGGGCTGCGCGCGCCGCACAAAATTAAAATGGCGGTCTCCGGCTGTACCCGCGAATGCGCGGAAGCTCAGGGTAAAGATATTGGCGTTATCGCCACCGAAAAGGGCTGGAATCTGTACGTCTGCGGCAACGGCGGCATGAAGCCGCGTCATGCTGACCTGTTCGCCAGCGATCTCGATGAGGCGATGTTGATCCGCAGTATTGACCGTCTGCTGATGTTCTATATTCGTACCGCCGATCGTCTGCAGCGCACCAGTACGTGGATGGATAATCTTGAGGGCGGGGTCGACTATCTGCGTGAAGTTATCCTTGAAGACAGCCTTGGCATCGGTGAAGAGCTGGAAGGGGAGATGGCGCGGATTGTGGACAGCTATCAGTGCGAGTGGCAAACCACCCTTAACGATCCGCAGCGCCTCGCGCTGTTCCGCTCTTACGTCAATAGCGATGAGCCGGACGAAGCGGTGCAGCGGCAAACCCTGCGCGGTCAGCCGCAGTTAGCTCCGGCCACTGCGCAAGACGAACCGGCGCTGTCATCCCGGCCGTGGCAGGCCATTTGCGACCTCGATGCTATTCCCCCCCAGGCGGGGATTGGCGCGCGGCTGGGTGCGCGGCAGATTGCGCTGTTCCGCTTTGGCGATCGCGTCTATGCCCTTGATAATCTGGAGCCGGGCAGTGAGGCCAACGTTCTGTCGCGCGGTCTGCTTGGCGATGCGGGCGGCGAACCGATCGTGATTTCGCCTCTGTATAAGCAGCGTATCCGCCTGCGCGATGGCCGCCAGTGCGACGGCAGCGAACAGGCGGTGCGCGCCTGGCCGGTAAAAGTGGAGAACGGTAAAGTGTGGGTTGGCAACCAGCAACTGCTGGCGCGCGCGGAGGCCTCCTGATGACGGAAACCAGGACCACATGTCCCTATTGCGGGGTCGGCTGCGGCGTTATCGCCAGCCTGAATAGCGATGGCCAGGTAACCGTGCGCGGGGATGAGCAACATCCGGCAAACTTTGGCCGCCTGTGTGTTAAAGGGGCGGCGCTGGGCGAAACCGTCGGCCTGGAGGGAAGAATGTTATTCCCGCAAGTCGATGGCGAGCGCGTGACATGGGCGCAGGCGCTGGCGGCGGCGGGTTCGCGTCTGCGGGAGATTATCGATCTGCACGGGCCACAGGCGGTGGCGTTCTATGCCTCCGGCCAACTGTTAACCGAGGACTACTACGCAGCGAATAAGCTGATGAAAGGGTTTATCGGCGCAGCGAATATCGATACCAATTCGCGGCTGTGCATGTCTTCGGCGGTCACTGGCTACAAACGGGCGTTGGGCGCTGACGTGGTACCGTGCAGCTACGAGGACGTGGAAAACAGCGACCTGGTGGTGCTGGTCGGGTCGAACGCGGCCTGGGCGCACCCGGTACTCTATCAGCGGCTGGCGCAGGCGAAACGCGATAATCCGCAACTACGGGTGGTGGTGATCGATCCCCGGCGTACCGCCACCTGCGATATTGCGGATATGCATCTGCCGCTGGCCCCCGGCAGTGACGGCGGGCTGTTTGTCGGCCTGCTTAACGCCATTGCCGCCAGCGGCGCCATCAGCGGCGATTTCAGTGATGCGCAGCGGGCGCTGGCCATCGCGCAGGACTGGGATATCGACACAGTCGCGCAGTTCTGCGGCCTGCCGCGACAGCAGGTTGCCGATTTCTACAGCGAGTTTATCGCCGCTCCGCGCGCCATCACGCTCTATACCATGGGGATTAACCAATCCGCCAGCGGCAGCGATAAATGTAACGCTATCATCAACGTTCACCTGGCGAGCGGTAAATACGGGCGCCCGGGCTGCGGGCCTTTTTCGCTGACCGGTCAACCTAATGCCATGGGCGGGCGCGAGGTAGGCGGGTTGGCGACCATGCTGGCGGCACATATGAACTTTGAAACCGACGATTTACAGCGGCTGGCGCGGTTCTGGGGTACCGAGCGCCTGGCGCAAACGCCAGGACTGACTGCGGTGGATCTGTTCGCCGCCATTGGCCGCGGCGAGGTGAAAGCGGTGTGGATTATGGGCACCAATCCGGTGGTGTCGCTGCCGGACAGCCATGCGGTAAGCGAAGCGCTGGCGGCCTGTCCGTTGGTCATCGTCTCCGATGTGGTCGCCGATACTGATACCGGACGCTTCGCCCATATCCGCTTTCCGGCGCTGGCGTGGGGAGAGAAAAACGGTACGGTGACCAACTCTGAGCGGCGGATCTCGCGCCAGCGCGCCTTTCTGCCACCGCCGGGGGAAGCCAGGGCCGACTGGTGGATCGTGGCTGGCGTAGCCCGACAACTGGGCTTCGGCGCAGCCTTTGCCTGGCAGCATCCGCACGACGTGTTCAGCGAACATGCCGCGCTCTCGGCTTTTGAAAATAACGGCCAGCGGGCGTTTGATATCGGCGTACTGGCGGAGCTCAGTCGTGAGGCGTGGGATGCGCTGGAACCGGTGCGCTGGCCGCTGAGCTGTAGCAAAGCGCAGTGGAGTTTGCACAAGGGCTGGCATCGTGACGGCAAGCTGCGAATGGTGCCCGTCGCTCCCGAACCGACCAGAGCGGCGACCAGTGCGTTTTATCCGCTGATCCTCAATAGCGGGCGGATCCGCGATCAGTGGCATACCATGACCCGCACCGGCACAGTGCCGCGGTTGATGCAGCATATTACTGAGCCGGTAGTGGAGGTCGCACCGTCGGATGCGCAGCGTTACCACCTGCTGGAAGGTGAACTGGCGCGGGTCCGCTCACCGAATGGGGTGATGGTAGCAAAAGTGATTATCAGCGACGGGCAGCGACCCGGGTCGCTGTTTGTGCCGATGCACTGGAATAATCAGTTTGCTCGCCAGGGACGGGTGAATAACCTGCTGACAGCGGTCACCGACCCGCACTCCGGGCAGCCGGAAAGTAAACAGACGGCAGTCGCGATAGCCGCCTGGCTTCCGGCGTGGAAAGGCGAGCTTTTTTCTCGTCAGCCGGTTCCGTTCCCCGCCTCGCTGCACTGGCGGCGGCGGGCAGCGCAGGGAATTATCCATCTTTCGCTGGCGGGGGATATCCACTCTCGCGACTGGCTTGTCGGCTGGTGTCAGCAGCAGGGATGGCAGATGCAGATCGCCGAAGGCGGCAAGGTCTGGAACCTGCTGGCCTGGCAGGGGAGAGATCTGATGCTCGGCTGGTGGAGCGACGCCAGCGAACCGGTGATTGATGCCGAATGGATCAGCGCTGCGTTTCACACCCCGCCGCAAAATGCCGCTCAGCGCCACGCATTATTGAGCGGCAGAAAGGGCGGTAATGAGACGCCGCGCGGGCGCATTATCTGTAGCTGCTTTAGCGTGGGCGAAGGGGCGATAGGTGAGGCAATTGCCAGCGGCTGCCATACGTCTGCCGCGTTGGGGGCAAAACTGAAATGCGGCACTAACTGCGGTTCCTGTATCCCGGAGCTTAAAGCGCTGCTGGCGGAGAAGCTGGCTCAAGCCTGAGAACCAGTATATTCCTGGAATTGTTATGGAGGCTGCGGGGGATGGCAAAAAACGATAAACTTAAGTTTTTCTGCCATCACCTTGTGAGTAGACGTAACTGATTTGAGCGCTTTGTCGTTTCGCATAACCCCGTATTTACCGCTTCTCCTGGTGCTGGCAGGCATGCCCGCTCGCGCGCTGCAGGATAATCAGACACTCTCCAGGGAATCGGATACCTTACCCGACCTCGGCCTGGTGCCGCAGGCCGATGACGATGCAAAGCATTTTGCCGAGATGGCGAAAAAATTTGGCGAAGCCAGTATGAGCGATAACGGGCTGACCACCAGCGAACAGGCGCGGGTATTTGCCATGGGTAAGCTGGGGAATGAGGTTAGTCACCAACTGGAGAACTGGCTTTCGCCGTGGGGCAACGCCAATGTCGATCTGCTGGTCGATAAAGCGGGCAATTTTACCGGCAGTAAGGGGAGCTGGTTTGTCCCTCTGCAGGATAACGGTGACTATCTTACCTGGAATCAGTACTCGCTCACCCAGCGGGATAACGGTCTGGTAGGGAATATTGGTCTCGGTCAGCGCTGGCGGATGGGCTCCTGGTTGCTGGGCTACAACTCTTTCTACGATAAAGCCCTGGATGACCATATGGCGCGCGGCAGTGTTGGGGCAGAAGCCTGGGGCGAGTCGATGCGTCTGTCGGCTAACTACTACCATCCGCTCGGCAGCTGGCAGCAGGGGAGTGGTCTGACTCAGCAGCGGATGGCGAGCGGCTACGATGTGACTGCCCAGGCACGGTTGCCGTTTTATCAGCACATTAATACCAGTGTCAGCGTGGAGCAGTATTTTGGCGATAACGTTGACCTGTTCCATTCGGGCACTGGCTACCATAACCCGGTAGCGGTCTCGGTGGGCCTGAATTACACCCCCGTTCCACTGGTCACGGTGACGGCTAAGCATAAACAGGGCGAGAGCGGCATCAGCCAAAATGATGTGGGGTTGAATCTTAACTACCGTTTTGGCGTACCGTTGAAACAGCAACTGGCGGCCGATGAAGTGGCCGTTAGCCGATCGCTGCGCGGTAGCCGCTACGATAGCCCGGAACGCGATAATCTGCCGGTGGTTGAATATCGCCAGCGCAAAACGTTAGCGGTTTATCTGGCGACGCCGCCCTGGGATCTTCAGCCGGGGGAGACGGTGCAACTGAAACTACAAATTCGTAGCCTGCACGGAATTAAGTCGCTGAGCTGGCAGGGCGATACCCAGGCGTTAAGCCTGACCTCGCCGGTAGAGGCCAACAGTACGGATGGCTGGAGCGTGATTATGCCGCGCTGGAGCAGCGAAGCCGGGGCGAGCAACCGCTGGCATCTTTCGCTGGTGGTGGAGGATAAAACGGGTCAGCGCGTCTCATCCAATAAGATCACACTGGCGCTGACTGAACCGTTGGTACGCGTCCCGGCCGATGGTGTCTCGTGGCAGCCATCGCCCTAGAACACACGTTCCTGATGGACCCAAACCGCCGCTTCCACACGCGATTTTAGCTTCATTTTCTTCAGCATATGCTTAACGTGCACTTTGACGGTACTTTCGGTGATATCCAGACGACGGGCGATCATTTTATTTGGCAGGCCCTGAGCAATCAGCTTGAGAATATCGCGCTCGCGCGGGGTCAACTGGCTAATGTCGCGATCGGATGTGGCGCGATTAGCGCGCAGGCTGGCTGCCAGCACCGGGGTTAATGCTTCGCTGAGGACCATTTCGCCTGCCGCCGCCTGTTGCAGGGCTTTCAGTAAATCTTCCGGTTCCATATCCTTCAGCAGATAGCCGTCAGCGCCGCGTTTCAGGGCGGTCACCACATCTTCTTCATGATTGGAGACGCTAAACACCACCACGCGGCCGGATAGCGACTTCTCGCGCAGCTTGTCGAGGGTTTCCAGCCCGTTCATGCCCGGCATATTGAGATCCAGCAGAATCAAATCAGGATCGAATGATTCCGCCATCGCAATACCTTGCTCGCCATTGCTGGCTTCACCGATAACCTGGATATCCGGCGCCATGCTGATCAGCTGTTTGACACCGGTGCGCAGCATCGGGTGATCGTCAATGAGAAGGATGGTTGCGCGTTCCTGTTGACCCATGGAGTTCTCCTTATTGGATTGAAAACGATTTTTCAGGGATAAAAGTGACCAGCACTTCGGTACCACCGGTCTCCCGACGCCGTACATGGCAATCTCCGCGCAAGCTCTGCGCACGATCACGCATAATAATCAAGCCGTAGTGGTTACTGCGTTCCGCGTGGTCCGGTACGCCACGGCCGTTATCGGCGACCACCAGCCGGACCTGATTGTCCCGCAATGTCACGGTGACGCTGACCTCGGTGGCTTCAGCATGCTTTAATGCGTTGCTTAGCGCTTCACGGGCGATTTGCAGCACATGGATAGCCTGGTGCGACGGAACAAAACGCGGCGGCAACTGATAATCCAGGCGTACCGTAAAACCGAAGTGGGTGCTGTATTCCTGGCAACTGGCCTCCAGCGCCGGACGCAGTCCCGGTTCGGTGAGCTGTAGACGGAAGGTCGTCAGCAGTTCCCGCAGTTGTGCCCAGGATGTATTCAGTTCCTTACGGATTTGCCCCAGCAACTGGCGGCTCGCTTCCGGCAGATTGTCGCCCTGCATCTGCAGGCAACTGACCTGAATTTTCATACAGGAGAGCGACTGGGCGATGGAGTCGTGGAGCTCGCGGGCGATAGTGGCGCGCTCTTCCATAACGATAAGCTGCTGCTGACGTTCCTGGTGTCTGTCAAGAGCCAGGGTTCCGGTTAGCTGCTCCACCAGCGTGTCTACCAGTTGCTGCTGATCGTGACTCAGATGGCGACCCATAGGCAGCGTGGCCAACAGAATACCGTACTGATTATGGGCATCCGACAGCCGCCATTTTAAGGTGGTACCGGTATCTGACAGCGGCGGCAGGTCGCGCGGGCACAGGTAGCAGCCTTTATCATCGCACTGAATGTCGGAGTGGCAGGAAAACTCCTGATGATTGTCTTCATCTTCCAGGTCGTAAACGCGAACTTCAATATCGCGCAGCAGGGTTAACCCCTGTAAACCGTTAAGAACCGGCGAAATGCGCTCGCAAAGCGGAGCGTTAGAGTGCAGGCGACGGTTGGCCTGCCACAGGAAAGCGAGGATCTCGTTTTTCTGCTCCAGGCCAGCGGTTTTTTCCTGCACCCGGCGTTCAAGTATCGAATAGCTCTCTGCCAGCTCTTCAGACATGTTGTTAAGCGCCATGCCGAGCGTCGCCATCTCGTCGCGCCCGCTAATCTGCGCGCGTTGGGTAAAATCGCGTCGGCTCACCGCGCGGGCCATACCCAGCAGTTGTTTCCACGGGCGTAACAAGCGCACGCGTAGCCAGACGATGGTGAACAGCAGCAGTAGCGCCATCACCACGGCCATGATGCGCTGGCTCCAGACAACTTGTTTAATCCGCTCTTCGGTGGTGTGATCGAAAGCGGTGACCAGGTGGTCTATGCGGTCGACAAATCCGGCGACATCCGTCGCCACCGAGGCCTGATTTTGCGCGTTGCGCATTCCCGGCGCCAACTCCAGCTGCCAGTAGTGCTGTAACGCCTGGAGTTGTTGTTGCTGATCGTCATGACGGGCGGCGTACTGCAGTTCCGGGCTAAAGACGGTTGCCGTCATTTCATCCAGCAGCTTTTGATCGCTTTCGCCCAGCGGTACTGCCGCCAGCAGGCGGTAGCTCTGCATGCGTAGCGAACCGGCTTTGTTAATGGCATGCGCGCTGCCCTGAACGCCGTGCACCAGGCGAGAAGATATCGCCATTCCGGCGACACCGATTACCGTTGCTAACAGAACGATCAACGCAAGTTGATTAACCAGCGTCAGCGGCGTAAAAAGACGTTTCAGCATGGGGTATGTGGCTCCTGACCGGCAAATAATGCGGGAGTGGCGCTTATTCTCGGACATCTCCTGGAGTATACCCATACTCCTAAAGGATTACCTATTAATTGTCACTTTTCGATGGGTTGGTGGCAGGCATTTGGGTAATCACGGCAGTGGTGTGAAAAACCACACTTTTTTGTACAGAAATAGCTACTCACTTCGGATAATGACTTTTTTTTAGCCAAATTAACACCACCTTTTCCTTTGATTTATATCAACTTACCGCAGACTGCAACCCATAAGGTAGTCAGGGTTAATACGAATCATCAGAGGTGTCTATGAGTCACTCTTCACTCCCGGAGAAGACTAACAGCTCAGTCATTAGTGACTGGCGTCCCGAAGATCCTGAATTCTGGCAGCAGTGTGGTCATCGCGTCGCCAGTCGCAATCTGTGGATCTCCGTTCCGTGTCTTTTGCTGGCATTCTGCGTCTGGATGTTGTTCAGCGCCGTTGCCGTGAACCTGAATAAAGTCGGTTTTCAGTTTACTACCGACCAGTTGTTTATGCTGACCGCGCTCCCGGCGCTATCCGGCGCTCTGCTGCGCGTGCCTTATGCGTTTATGGTGCCGCTGTTCGGCGGTCGTCGCTGGACTGCGTTCAGTACCGGGATCATGATCGTACCCTGCGTATGGTTAGGCTTTGCGGTGCAGGATACCTCTACGCCATTCAGCGTCTTCGTGATTATTTCTCTGCTGTGCGGCTTCGCGGGAGCTAACTTTGCTTCCAGTATGGCTAATATCAGCTTCTTCTTCCCGAAACAGAAGCAGGGCGGCGCGCTGGGTATCAACGGCGGCCTCGGGAATATGGGCGTTAGCGTAATGCAACTGGTTGCCCCGCTGGCGATATCGCTGTCGATTTTCGCCGCCTTTGGCGGTACTGGCAGCGAACAGCCGGATGGCTCAATACTGTATCTGGAAAACGCGGCGTGGATCTGGGTGCCGTTCCTGATTATCTTCACCCTGGCGGCGTGGTTCTTTATGAACGACCTGTCGGCATCGAAGGCATCGCTGAGCGAGCAGCTACCGGTACTGAAGCGTGCGCATCTGTGGATTATGGCGCTGCTCTATCTTGCCACCTTCGGCTCGTTTATCGGCTTCTCGGCAGGTTTCGCTATGCTATCGAAAACCCAGTTTCCGGATGTCCAGATTCTGCACTATGCGTTCTTCGGGCCGTTTATCGGCGCGCTGGCGCGCTCTACCGGCGGGGCGATCTCCGACCGTCTGGGCGGGACTCGTGTCACGCTGGTGAATTTTGTGGTGATGGCTATCTTCTGCGGACTGCTGTTCCTGACGCTGCCGACCCACGGCGAGGGCGGCAATTTTATGGCCTTCTTCGCGGTATTTATGGTGTTGTTCCTGACCGCCGGTCTGGGGAGTGCTTCTACCTTCCAGATGATCTCGGTTATCTTCCGTAAAATGACGATGGATCGTGTGAAGGCGCGAGGCGGCAGCGAAGCGCAGGCCATGCGTGAAGCCGCGACCGATACGGCGGCAGCGCTGGGGTTTATTTCGGCAATTGGCGCCATTGGCGGGTTCTTTATTCCGAAAGCGTTTGGTATTTCACTGGATCTGACCGGCTCACCGGCCGGGGCAATGAAGATCTTCCTGGTGTTCTATATCGCCTGCGTAGTGATTACCTGGGCCATCTACGGGCGTAAGCAGAAATAATCTTTTAAATATTGTGTAAAAGGGTGCCAATATATTGGCGCCTTTTTTTATTGTTTATTAATTGCAGCAATGCTTATCGATTTTGGGTATTTCAAATAATGACTGAAATCACAAAAAAATTAACCCTGGGAGTATCTACCCCTTAATACCATCGCCAATAATAAACTCCTGGTGTTAGTGCGATTTGTTTTGCAATCCCCTTATTAATCAAGAAAATAAAAAACAAAAATAGCTACCACCTTGGAGGTAGTTGGCGTATTTGTCAGCTTTTATAAGCTATATCGGCTTGATCGTTATCAATTCTCTCCCTCTTTCATAGCGTTACTTTCGCTGTAAATCCAGCAATGTCGATTTATCAGAGAGCCGTCAGGCTCCATACAGGAGAAACCCGATGAGTAAATTCCTGGACCGGTTTCGCTACTTCAAACAGAAGGGTGAAACCTTTGCCGATGGGCACGGCCAGCTTCTAAAAACCAACCGGGACTGGGAGGATGGATACCGTCAACGTTGGCAGCACGATAAAGTTGTGCGCTCCACCCACGGTGTCAACTGCACCGGCTCATGCAGCTGGAAGATTTATGTCAAAAATGGTCTCGTGACCTGGGAAACCCAGCAGACCGACTATCCGCGCACGCGTCCGGATATGCCAAACCACGAGCCGCGAGGCTGCCCGCGCGGCGCCAGTTACTCGTGGTATCTCTACAGCGCCAACCGCCTGAAATATCCGCTGATGCGCAAACGTCTGATGAAGATGTGGCGTGAAGCGAAAGTACAGCACAGCGATCCGGTTGCTGCCTGGGCCTCTATCATTGAAGACGCCGATAAGGCCAAAAGCTTTAAACAAGCGCGCGGTCGCGGCGGCTTTGTTCGCTCCTCCTGGCAAGAGGTGAACGAACTGATAGCCGCGTCTAACGTCTATACCGTTAAAACTTACGGTCCGGACCGCGTTGCCGGTTTCTCGCCGATCCCGGCGATGTCGATGGTTTCCTATGCTTCCGGCGCGCGCTATCTGTCGCTGATCGGCGGGACCTGCCTGAGTTTTTATGACTGGTACTGCGACCTGCCGCCTGCGTCACCGCAGACCTGGGGCGAGCAGACCGACGTGCCGGAGTCGGCCGACTGGTACAACTCCAGCTACCTCATCGCATGGGGTTCCAACGTTCCGCAGACCCGTACACCCGATGCCCACTTCTTTACCGAAGTTCGCTATAAAGGTAGCAAAACTGTCGCTATCACCCCTGACTACGCTGAAATTGCCAAGCTATGCGATCTGTGGCTGGCGCCGAAGCAGGGTACCGATGCGGCGATGGCGCTGGCGATGGGCCACGTTATGCTGCGCGAGTTCCACCTCGACAAACCAAGCCAGTATTTCACCGATTACGTGCGCCGCTACACCGATATGCCGATGCTGGTGATGCTGGAAGAGCGCGATGGCTATTATGCGGCAGGCCGTATGCTGCGTGCGGCGGACCTGGTTGATGCTGTAGGCCAGGAAAAGAATCCGGAATGGAAAACCGTCGCTTTTGATGAGAAGGGCGAAATAACCGTGCCAAACGGTTCTATCGGTTTCCGCTGGGGCGATAAAGGCAAATGGAACCTTGAACAGCGTGATGGCAAAACCGGTGAAGATCTTGAGCTGCGCCTGAGCCTGTTGGGCGGCCATGACGATATCGCCAATGTCGGTTTCCCCTATTTTGGCGGCGAAGGTACCGAGCACTTTAATAAAGTCGAACTGGAAAACGTGCTACTGCACAAACTGCCGGTGAAACGTCTGCAGAAAGCTGATGGTTCTACTGTGCTGGTCACCACCGTGTACGACCTGACCATGGCGAACTATGGTCTGGATCGCGGTCTCGGCGATGAAAACTGCGCCAGCAGCTACGATGAGGTGAAAGCCTATACCCCGGCATGGGCGGAGAAAATTACTGGCGTTTCCCGCGCGAACATCATCCGTACCGCACGTGAATTCGCCGACAATGCCGATAAGACCCATGGTCGTTCGATGATCATCGTTGGCGCTGGTCTGAACCACTGGTTCCATATGGATATGAACTATCGCGGTCTTATCAATATGCTGATCTTCTGCGGCTGCGTCGGTCAGAGCGGCGGCGGCTGGGCGCACTATGTGGGTCAGGAAAAACTACGTCCGCAGACCGGTTGGCAACCGCTGGCGTTTGCCCTTGACTGGCAGCGCCCGGCGCGTCATATGAACAGCACTTCATTCTTCTATAACCACTCCAGCCAGTGGCGCTATGAAACCGTGACCGCCCAGGAGCTGCTGTCGCCTCTGGCGGATAAATCCCGCTACAGCGGCCACCTGCTCGACTTTAACGTGCGCGCTGAACGTATGGGCTGGTTGCCGTCAGCCCCGCAACTGGGTACTAACCCGCTGCGTATCGCGGAAGAGGCGAAGAAAGCAGGCATGACACCGGTCGATTACACCATCAAGTCGCTGAAAGAAGGCGCTATCCACTTTGCCGCCGAGCAGCCGGAAAACGGTAAGAACCATCCGCGTAACCTGTTTATCTGGCGCTCTAACCTGCTGGGCTCCTCCGGTAAAGGTCACGAGTACATACTGAAGTACCTGCTGGGTACGGAAAACGGTATTCAGGGCAAAGATCTCGGCAAGCAGGGCGGTGTGAAGCCGGAGGAAGTGGAGTGGAAAGATAACGGGCTTGACGGCAAACTGGATCTGGTGGTGACTCTGGACTTCCGTCTGTCGAGCACTTGCCTGTACTCCGACATCGTGCTGCCGACCGCCACCTGGTATGAAAAAGACGATATGAATACCTCGGATATGCATCCGTTTATTCATCCGCTTTCTGCCGCCGTAGATCCAGCCTGGGAATCGAAAAGCGACTGGAATATCTACAAAGATATCGCGAAGAAATTCTCTGAAGTATGCGTAGGTCACCTGGGCCAGGAGACCGATGTGGTGACGTTGCCAATCCAGCACGACTCCGCTGCTGAACTGGCGCAGCCGTTGGATGTTAAAGACTGGAAAAAAGGCGAATGCGAGCTGATTCCCGGTAAAACCGCGCCGCATATTCTGGCCGTCGAACGCGATTATCCGGCGACTTACGAGCGCTTCACCTCTATCGGCCCGCTGATGGAGAAAATCGGCAACGGCGGTAAAGGTATTGCCTGGAACACCCAGAGCGAAATGGATCTGCTGCGTAAGCTCAACTACACCAAAGCGGATGGTCCGGCGAAAGGCCAGCCTTGTCTTAATACGGCAATTGATGCGGCAGAGATGGTTCTGACCCTTGCCCCGGAAACCAACGGGCATGTTGCGGTGAAAGCCTGGGCGGCGCTCAGTGAATTTACCGGTCGTGACCATACGCACCTGGCGACGAATAAAGAAGAGGAAAAAATCCGCTTCCGCGATATTCAGGCCCAGCCGCGCAAAATTATCTCCAGCCCGACCTGGTCCGGACTTGAAGATGAGCACGTTTCCTACAACGCTGGTTACACCAACGTTCACGAACTGATCCCGTGGCGCACGCTTTCCGGCCGCCAGCAGTTGTATCAGGATCACCAGTGGATGCGCGATTTCGGCGAAAGCCTGCTGGTTTATCGTCCGCCAATTGACACCCGCTCAGTGAAAGCAGTAATGGGCGCGAAATCCAACGGTAATCCGGAAAAGGCGCTGAACTTCCTGACGCCGCACCAGAAGTGGGGGATCCACTCCACCTATAGTGACAACCTGCTGATGCTGACGTTGTCCCGTGGTGGTCCGATTGTATGGATGAGCGAAGCGGACGCCAAAGAGCTGGGGATCGAAGATAACGACTGGATCGAAGTATTCAACAGTAATGGCGCGCTGACTGCCCGTGCTGTGGTCAGCCAGCGTGTGCCAGCCGGGATGACCATGATGTACCACGCCCAGGAACGTATCGTAAACCTGCCGGGTTCAGAGATCACCGAACAGCGCGGCGGTATTCACAACTCCGTGACCCGTATTACGCCGAAACCGACCCATATGATCGGCGGCTATGCGCAGCTGGCTTACGGCTTTAACTACTACGGCACGGTAGGTTCTAACCGTGATGAGTTCGTTGTCGTGCGCAAGATGAAGAATATTAACTGGTTAGATGGCGAAGGTAACGACCAGGTACAGGAGAGCGTAAAATGAAAATTCGTTCACAAGTCGGCATGGTGCTGAATCTCGATAAGTGCATCGGCTGCCACACCTGCTCGGTCACCTGTAAAAACGTCTGGACCAGCCGCGAGGGTATGGAGTACGCGTGGTTTAACAACGTTGAAAGTAAACCGGGCGTTGGTTTCCCGAATGACTGGGAAAATCAGGAAAAATGGAAGGGCGGCTGGATCCGTAAGATCAACGGCAAGCTGCAGCCGCGCATGGGCAACCGTGCGATGCTGCTGGGTAAAATCTTCGCCAACCCACATCTGCCGGGTATCGACGATTACTACGAGCCGTTTGATTACGATTACCAGAACCTGCATAACGCGCCGGAAAGCAAACACCAGCCGATCGCTCGTCCACGCTCGCTGATTACCGGACAGCGGATGGATAAAATCACCAGCGGTCCGAACTGGGAAGAGATTCTGGGCGGCGAATTCGAAAAACGCGCCAAAGACCAGAACTTCGAAAACATGCAGAAGGCGATGTACGGCCAGTTTGAAAATACCTTCATGATGTATCTGCCGCGCCTGTGCGAACACTGCCTTAACCCGGCGTGCGTCGCGACCTGTCCGAGCGGGGCGATCTACAAGCGTGAAGAAGACGGCATCGTACTGATTGATCAGGACAAATGTCGCGGCTGGCGTATGTGTATTACCGGCTGTCCGTACAAGAAAATCTATTTCAACTGGAAGAGCGGGAAATCCGAGAAATGTATCTTCTGTTACCCGCGTATCGAATCCGGAATGCCAACCGTCTGTTCCGAAACCTGCGTGGGGCGTATTCGCTATCTTGGCGTACTCCTGTATGACGCGGATGCGATTGAAACGGCGGCCAGTACAGAGAACGAGAAAGATCTCTATCAACGTCAACTGGATGTGTTCCTCAACCCGAACGATCCGAAAGTCATTGAGCAGGCGTTGAAAGATGGTGTTCCGCAGGGGGTTATCGAAGCCGCTCAGCAGTCGCCGGTTTACAAAATGGCCATGGACTGGAAGCTGGCGCTGCCGCTGCACCCGGAATATCGCACACTACCAATGGTCTGGTATGTGCCGCCTCTGTCGCCGATTCAGTCTGCCGCCGATGCGGGGGAACTGGGCAGCAACGGGATTTTGCCTGATGTGGAGAGCCTGCGTATTCCGGTGCAGTATCTGGCAAACCTGTTAACGGCGGGCGATACCCAGCCGGTACTGCTGGCACTGAAACGAATGCTGGCGATGCGTCACTTTAAACGTGCGGAAACCGTGGATGGCGTCGTGGATACCCGTGCCCTGGAAGAGGTGGGGTTGACCGAGGCGCAGGCGCAGGAGATGTATCGCTACCTGGCTATCGCTAACTATGAAGACCGTTTCGTGGTGCCGAGCAGCCACCGCGAACAGGCGCGCGATGCCTTCCCTGAGAAAAATGGTTGCGGCTTTACCTTCGGCGACGGCTGCCAGGGGGCTGACACGCAGTTCAACCTGTTCAATAGCCGCCGTATCGATGCTATTGACGTCACCAGTAAAACGGAGCCGCACCCATGATTGAACTCCTCATTGTGTCGCGCCTCCTCGAATACCCTGATGCGGCCTTATGGCAGCATCAGCAGGAGATGTTCGACGCTATCGACTCTTCGGAGACGCTACAGCCGGAGGACGCCCATAAGCTGGGCGTTTTCCTGGGCGACCTGATCGCTCAGGACGTGCTGGATGCACAGTCTCGCTACAGCGAACTGTTCGACCGGGGCCGTGCGACTTCGCTGCTGCTGTTTGAGCACGTACACGGCGAATCCCGCGATCGTGGTCAGGCGATGGTCGACCTGATGGCGCAGTATGAGCGCCACGGTCTGCAGCTTGATAGTCGCGAATTACCGGATCATCTACCGTTGTATCTGGAGTATCTGGCGCAGTTGCCGGAAGCGGAAGCGCTCGGCGGATTGCAGGATATTGCACCGATTCTCGGTCTGCTCAGCGCTCGCCTGCAGCAACGTGAAAGCGGCTACGCGGTGCTGTTTGAGCTGCTGCTTAAGCTGGCTAACGCTCAGGTTGATAGCCGGAAAGTGGCGGAAAAAATCGCCGATGAAGCCCGCGACGATACGCCGCAGGCGCTGGACGCTGTCTGGGAAGAAGAACAGGTGAAATTCTTTGCCGATCAGGGCTGCGGCGAGTCGGAGATCTCCGCTCACCAGCGTCGTTTTGCCGGAGCCGTTGCCCCGCAATATTTGAATATCTCTAACGGAGGACAGCAATAATGCACTTCCTGAATATGTTCTTCTTTGACATCTATCCGTACATCGCCGGTACGGTGTTCCTGGTCGGCAGTTGGCTGCGTTACGACTACGGACAATACACCTGGCGTGCGGCCTCCAGCCAGATGCTGGACCGTAAGGGGATGAATATGGCATCAAACCTGTTTCATTTCGGGATTCTGGGGATCTTTGCCGGTCACTTTCTCGGTATGCTGACGCCGCACTGGATGTATGAGTCATTCTTGTCCATCGAAGTGAAACAGAAGATGGCGATGATTGCGGGCGGCGCTTGCGGCGTGATGACGCTGGTGGGCGGACTGCTGCTGCTGAAACGTCGTCTGCTGAGCCCGCGCGTTCGCGCAACCACCACCGGGGCGGATATTCTTATTCTCTCTCTGTTGATGGTGCAGTGCGCGTTGGGACTGCTGACCATTCCGTTCTCCGCTCAGCATATGGACGGTAGCGAAATGATGAAGCTGGTGGGCTGGGCGCAGTCGGTAGTGACCTTCCAGGGGGGCGCTTCACAACATCTGGACGGCGTGGCGTTTATTTTCCGCATGCACCTGGTGCTGGGAATGACGCTGTTTGTGCTGTTCCCGTTCTCTCGTCTGGTGCATATCTGGAGCGCGCCGGTTGAGTATCTGACGCGCAAATACCAGATTGTTCGCGCTCGCCGCTAATTCGCTGTTTTAATCCTCACCCCGCACACGCGGGGTTTTTTTTCGCCCCATCCCAGATTGTTGCCTGCCGCGGCCAACAGAATCAGCGCGCCTCCGCACAACTGTATAAGGTTCAGTGAATGACCAAACACCAGGTTATCGACAACGATCGCCACGACGGGATAGATAAATGACAGCGAGCCAATAATCGGGGTGGGAAGTTTCTGAATCGCACTATACAGCAGTTGATACATCATGCCGGTATGCACGATACCCAGCGTTAATAAAATTAGCCATGGAAAGTCGGGGGTGTAGGCAGGCATATGCGCCAGCGGTAAAAGCATCACCACGCCAGTGAGTACCTGAATAAAGGCGATATGTTGCGGCGCGATGGATTTGAGCTTGCGGGCAATCATTGCCGTCAGCGCGTAGAAGAAGGCAGCACCCAGCGCCAGACCGATACCGGTGAGCCATTCAGCACTGTGTGAACCCGTCAGCTCGCTGGACAGTAAGATGATCACGCCGGCAAATGCGAGAACCAGCCAGCCCCATTTCACCAGGCTAACGCGTTCACCTAAAAGCATGCCCATCATGACCAGCATAAACGGTTGCGTGTTATACACCACGGTAGAGAGGCCAATCGAGAGGCGTTCATAGGCGGCAAACAGCAATAGCCAGTTCACCACTAAGGCTATGCCGCCGACAATAGCCAGTACCAGCGTGGCGGTTGTGAGCGGACTGAAAGGCTGCTTACTGAACCGAATAAAAATAAACAGTGCAACAGCTCCAATAAGGCAGCGCCAGAACACGATTTCCGTCACTGGTAGGCCGGAGAGTAAAACAAATGCGCCAATAGAGCCGGAAATTAACATCGCCAGGCTCATTTGCCAGACGCCTTTTTGTCTTTCACGCATCGCACACCTCCTGATTGAGAAGGGCTATTGTCGGAAAAGAGTGTCGGGTTTTACAGTGTTGATATAAGGTTGAAAGAGTGAATATCTTATTAAAATTAGGTGAAAGCGATGGATTACCTTATTGATGATATCGACCGACAAATTTTGGCCTGTCTGGTGGAGGATGCACGCGTATCGCTGAAGGTGCTGAGCGGTCGTATTGGCCTGACATCGCCCAGTACGGCGGAGCGTCTTAAAAGGCTTGAAGAGCGGGGCGTGGTTCAGGGTTACGGTGCGCGGGTGAATCTGGCGGCGCTGGGTTATACCTTACAGGCGCTGGTGCGCGTGCGGCCGCTGCCCGGGCTGTTGCATAAAGTGGATAAATACATTCAGGCGATGCCGGAGTGTATTGAGAGCGACAAAGTGACCGGGGAGGATTGTTTCGTGATCAGGCTGGTGGTGCGGTCGATAGAGCAACTGGATAGTCTGCTGGATGGTCTGGCGGAGCATGCCCAGTGCAATACCTCTATCGTGAAGAGCTCGCCGGTGAAGCGTCGGCTGCCGCCGATATAGCTGTGCGTTGTCGGGTAGCAACTGCGCCTCACCCTTCGGGCCGTTGCCTGCGGCAACGTTGTCTCGCTTGCGCTCGACTCGAACCTTAGTCGAAGCTTCTCATCCTTCCCCGCATGGGCAGAATAAGAATAAAGAACATAACGCTGTGATTGGATTGAGTTGCTACATAGAAATGATGATGGTGGGGGAAGGATTATTCGTTGCTTCGCGCCTCACCCTTCCCTGCATGGGCAGAATAGAGAGCATAACGCTGTGATTGGGCTGAGTTGCTACATAGAAATGATGGTGGTGGGGGAAGGATTCGAACCTTCGAAGTCGATGACGGCAGATTTACAGTCTGCTCCCTTTGGCCGCTCGGGAACCCCACCACGGGGTAATACTTGACACTGGCTTGCTTCCTTATCGGGAAGCGGGGCGCATCATATCAAATGACGCGCCACTGTAAAGTATTCCTTTAATAAAAATAAACTGGTTGCCTGATTTTTATGCGTAAAGACGCAAAACTAACCAGTTAATTTAATTGTCGATTAAAGAATAATCGTCCGATTACCGTAAACAAATACCCGCTGTGCAAGAACCTGATACAGCGCGCGGCTCAGGACGTTTTTCTCGACGTCGCGGCCAGCGCGCATCATATCTTCTGCGGTGTAGGTATGATCGACGTGAATGACATCCTGCATAATAATCGGACCTTCATCCAGATTATCGTTCACGTAGTGTGCGGTTGCGCCAATAATCTTCACTCCGCGGTCATATGCCTGGTGATACGGGCGCGCGCCGATAAAGGCAGGCAGGAATGAGTGGTGAATATTAATAATTTTATTCGGGAAGCGAGAGACAAACTCTGGGGTTAATACCCGCATATATTTCGCCAGCACGACGTAATCCGGCTCAAGGGCGGCGATAGCGTCACCCATCTGTTTATCATGCTCTTCGCGGGTTAAACCCTCATGGCTCACCAACTGGAAAGGGATATCAAAACGTTCTACAAGCGAGCGCAGCGTTTCGTGATTGCCGATGACAGCGGCAATTTCTACATCCAGCCCGCCATAGTTAGCTTTCATCAGCAGATCGCCGAGGCAGTGTGCCTCTTTGGTTACCAGAATGACTACCCGACGGCGTCCTGCTGGATTTAACTCACGAATTGAACCTTCCGGCAGCGCGTTGTCGAGGTCAGCCAGTAGAATCGAATCATTGAAAATACCCTCGAGCTCGGTTCGCATAAAGAAGCGGCCGGTCCGGTGGTCAACGAACTCGTTGTTCTGCACGATGTTCAGTTCGTGCTTGTAGCAGATATTAGTGATACGCGCGATGAGGCCTTTCTGATCAGGGCAAATGGTGCGTAGTACTTTACGTTGTTGTGAATGCATCGCGGGGAAAATCCTGTAGTGTTTGCTATTCCTGCTGCTGACCTACTGGCCGCAGCATTTTTTAAATTTTTTACCTGAACCGCAAGGACAGGGATCGTTACGACCGATTAGCGGCCGCGTACCGTCAATATAGTACCACTGTCCGTTTTCTTTTAAGAACCGGGATCGTTCAATAATGGCCCCGGAGCCGTTATCGTCAGTGTAACGAGCAATAAAACTGACGAAGCCTTCATCGGGACTCTTGCCTTTATCGGCGGCAAAAACGGTGAGACTATGCCAATGTGTCCGGGTAAAACCGTTTTCAAGGTCTGCGCGAAACTGCTGCGCCTGACAGGAGGGGTGCCAGGTTTTAATCAGATAGTCGGCATCTTTCATAACAAAGGCACTATAGCGGGAGCGCATCAACTGTGATGGGTCTGGCGCCAACTGCGTATCAGCCAGATAGCGCTGACAACATGAGCTATACTCCAGAGCGCTGCCACAGGGGCATAATGGTGACAAAATGGCCTCCATGGGAAAAAGAAAGACGGCGCTACGCCGCCAAAGAGCATTATGTTAACTGAGGTATGGCGATGATGCCATGCCCGGAGTGGAAGGATATATTCAGGCACTCATGAGAAAGCTTAAGATAGGTCTGGCGCTAGGGTCTGGCGCTGCGCGCGGTTGGTCGCATATAGGTGTGATTAATGCATTGCAGCGGGCGGGTATCGGCGTTGATGTTATCGCAGGGTGCTCCATTGGCTCGCTGGTAGGAGCTGCTTACGCCTGCAATCGGCTTCCTGCGCTGGAGAAATGGGTCTGCTCCTTTAGCAACTGGGACGTCCTGAAATTAATGGATCTCTCGTGGCAGCGGGGCGGTTTGCTGCGGGGCGAGCGCGTGTTTAGTCACTACCGTAAACTGATGCCCGTCACCGAGATTGAACGTTGTGAGCGCCGGTTTGCGGCGGTCACAACCAATTTAAGCACCGGTCGTGAACTGTGGTTTACGGAAGGGGATCTGCATCTGGCGATCCGTGCGTCTTGTAGTATTCCAGGCCTGATGTCGCCAGTGATGCATAATGGTTACTGGTTGGTGGATGGCGCAGTGGTTAATCCCGTGCCGGTGTCTCTGGCTCGCGCAATGGGCGCAGATATCGTCATTGCCGTTGATTTGCAGCACGATGCGCACCTGATGCAACAGGATTTGTTATCAATGGAGGTGCCGAGTCCGGGGACCGGGGATAATTTCTCGTGGCATTCACGATTGCGCTCTCGGCTGGCGCGTTTGACTTCACGTCGGGTGACGGTAGCGCCAACGGCGATAGAAATCATGTCGACTTCTATTCAGATTCTGGAGAATCGCCTTATGCGAAATCGTATGGCGGGCGATCCGCCTGATATTCTGATTCAGCCCTTTTGCCCGCAAATCTCCACTCTTGATTTCCATCGGGCCAGTGAAGCTATAGCTGCCGGACATCTGGCAGTGGAAAAGAAAATGGATGAACTATTACCTTTAGTGCGTACCTCCGCGTAGCGCGTTCGATGCATACTTAAGTACATTCTGACAGGCGGTAGCGTGAATATCATGCCACTATTAAATTATCGTCAGTCAGGGGAGAGATCATGACTCAGCCATTGGTGGGAAAACAGATTCTGATAGTTGAAGACGAACCCGTTTTCCGCTCTCTTATGTACACTTGGTTAGCTTCACTTGGCGCGACCATCGTACAGGCGGAAGATGGTGTGGATGCACTGCAAAAAATGGCCGAGTCAAAACCCGATTTGATGATTTGCGATATCTCGATGCCGCGAATGAACGGCCTGCAACTGGTAGAACAGGTGCGCAATCAAGGCGATAAGTTGCCGATTCTGATGATTTCAGCTACGGAAAACATGGCGGACATCGCCAAAGCATTGCGCCTGGGCGTTCAGGATATCCTGCTAAAACCGATAAAAGATTTCGATCGCCTGAGAGAAACCGTTTATGCCTGCCTCTATCCCACTATGTTTAATTCGCGTGTCGAAGAAGAAGAGCGCCTGTTTGAGGACTGGGATGCGCTGGTTAGCGATCCAAAAGCGGCGTCAAGGTTGCTACAGGAGCTTCAACCACCGGTCCAACAGGAGATGTCACGCTGCCGTATTCACTATCGTCAACTTGTCTCAGTCGACAGGCCTGGATTAGTGCTCGACATTGCGCCGCTATCAGAAAACGATCTGGCGTTTTATTGTCTGGATGTCACACGAGCTGGTGATAATGGAGTCCTTGCCGCTTTACTATTGCGCGCGTTGTTCAATGGGTTGCTGCAGGAGCAGCTTGCCCATCAGGGACAGCGTTTACCGGAGATGGGGAGCCTGCTAAAACAGGTTAATCAATTGCTACGGCAGGCTAACTTGCCGGGGCAATTTCCATTACTGGTAGGGTATTACCATAGTGGCTTGAAAAATTTAATTTTAGTCTCTGCGGGTTTGAATGGCACGCTAAATACAGGGGAACACCAAATTCAGATTAGTAATGGCGTTCCGTTAGGAACATTAGGTAATGCGTATCTCAACCAAATTAGTCAACGCTGCACATCATGGCAGTGCCAAATTTGGGGGGCTGGCGGGCGTTTACGCCTTATGTTGACTACGGAGTGAGCAATTGTACTTACTTTTAGGATCACGGGATTACCAGGTGATCTTTTGTGATGATACTATCGCCGGGTTTAATGCGTAAAATTCCTAATTTGAAGATATCTAATCCTTTTCGGAACAGGTTTGCCAGAGCACGCTGATATACTCGACACTATTATTAACGAGAAGTTTAAAAAACGAACAGTCCAGGAGATTTCAATGGCTGCGCTTAATTCAAAAGTAAGAAAAGCTGTCATCCCGGTTGCGGGATTAGGCACCAGGATGTTGCCCGCTACTAAGGCTATTCCGAAAGAAATGCTGCCGCTGGTAGATAAGCCATTAATTCAATATGTTGTTAACGAATGCATTGCCGCCGGGATTACTGAAATTGTTCTGGTTACGCACTCTTCGAAAAACTCTATCGAAAACCATTTCGATACCAGTTTTGAACTGGAAGCGATGCTGGAAAAACGGGTAAAACGCCAGTTGCTGGATGAAGTTCAATCTATTTGTCCGCCACACGTTACTATTATGCAAGTACGTCAGGGGCTGGCTAAAGGTCTGGGCCACGCTGTGCTTTGCGCGCACCCTGTTGTCGGGGATGAGCCGGTCGCGGTTATTTTACCGGACGTTATTCTTGATGAATATGAATCCGATCTGTCTCACGATAATCTGGCTGAAATGATTGTTCGTTTTGATGAGACCGGAGCAAGCCAGATAATGGTTGAACCGGTTGCTGACGTCACCGCGTACGGTGTTGTGGATTGCAAGGGCCAGTCTCTGCAGCCGGGTGAGAGCGTGCCGATGGTTGGTATCGTCGAGAAACCGAAAGCGGACGTCGCGCCATCTAATCTGGCGGTTGTAGGCCGTTATGTGCTGAGCGCGGATATCTGGCCGCTTCTGGCAAAAACGCCTCCAGGAGCTGGTGATGAAATTCAGTTGACCGATGCCATCGATATGCTGATCGATAAAGAAACGGTCGAAGCCTATCACATGAAAGGCAAAAGCCATGACTGCGGTAATAAGCTGGGTTATATGCAGGCATTTGTTGAATATGGCATACGCCACAAGTCGCTGGGCGCAGAATTTAAAGACTGGCTGGAAAAAGCCGTAGCGAAGTAATCGTTCGCGACCGAATGGCTGGGCCGGGAGCGAGATTCGTTTCCCGGTTTTTTTATGTCCGCTCGGCACCGGTCTGAATAACGTATAAAAAAAGTCCCGCCGAAGCGGGACTTTTAAACGGATACGATAGTTTATTACAGCAGGAAATCGTCCAGAGATTTACCTTCCTCATCCATCGCTTTCTTGATCACTGCCGGTGTACGGCCCTGACCAGTCCAGGTTTTAGTTTCGCCATTTTCGTCAACGTAGCTGTATTTAGCCGGGCGAGCTGCGCGCTTAGCTTTAGTGCCAGCTTTAACTGCTGCCATGGTGCTCAGCAGCTCATTAGGATCAATACCGTCAGCAATCAGCATTTCACGGTATTGCTGCAGTTTACGAGTGCGTTCTTCAATTTCCGCAGCCGCCGCGCTTTCTTCTTCACGACGTTCGTTAACGACAACTTCTAATTTTTCCAGCATTTCTTCGAGCGTTTCAAGGGTGCATTCTCTTGCCTGCGCACGAAGAGTACGGATGTTGTTCAAAATTTTAAGTGCTTCGCTCATTATAGTAATCTCAAACTTATATTGTGGGGTGGTTTGTTGGACTAATAATAGAGCGATAAATTCAGATGTGCAATAGGGGAGAATGTAAGGAAGTCAAAATAACTTGTTATTTGTCTCGCGTATTAATTCATTGAACTTAAAATTTATGTGCAGGCTCACATCTTTTTTGCTTATAGGGTAGCGGAAGACATAAGCTAAAACCCTGAGATAGTATGCTTTTTCCGATACGCAGTGGAAAAAATTATCCCTTGCATGGATAAATATCATTGTGGGTATTAGCGTGGCAGCGGCGATGATGTTTAATATAAAACTCTTGCCCAGAGCGGTTATAGCTATCAGAAAATGTCCGGTAAGCACAAAAGAACAATAGTAACGTAAGCGTGGACCGCTTTGGTTGTACGAAGAGCAGGCATTACCATTCAATTAAGATGCTTAATCTTTCAGGTATCCGCAGCGAGAACACTCCCGGTAATACCTCACACGGTGAGGACTGATAGTGTGTGAATATATGATACAATTTACCGCAAAAGCACACACTGATTGGGGGTTACGCAGCTGATGGCACAACTTTATTTTTACTATTCAGCAATGAATGCAGGCAAGTCTACCGCTCTGTTACAGTCTTCATACAATTACCAGGAGCGCGGAATGCGTACCGTAGTTTATACCGCAGAGATTGATGATCGCTTTGGTTCAGGGAAAGTGAGTTCAAGGATCGGTCTCTCATCGCCAGCGCGGTTGTATAATGCCCAAACTGCGTTATTTGCAGATATCGCAAGCGAACATATGCGTCAACCCATTCACTGCGTATTAGTTGATGAAAGTCAGTTTTTGACTCGTGAGCAGGTACGCGAGCTGTCAGAGGTAGTGGACCAGCTTGATATTCCCGTGTTGTGTTATGGGTTGCGGACTGATTTTCGCGGTGAACTTTTTACGGGCAGTCAATATTTGCTGGCATGGTCCGATAAGTTGGTTGAATTAAAAACTATCTGCTTCTGCGGTCGTAAGGCGAGTATGGTTTTGCGCCTCGATCAGGAAGGGCGGCCGTACAATAAAGGGGAACAGGTGGTGATTGGTGGTAATGAGCGTTATGTTTCCGTATGTCGTAAGCATTATAAAGAGGCGTTGAGCGAAGGTTCTCTAACCGTTGTGCAGAACAAGCAGCACATTTGCTAATACTCCCCATTAAACCGTCTCAGGTGCTTTTACAGCCTTTTTTCTTTCGTTAAGTAATGGCCCCCTGGATTATATATATTGACTGTCTGAGGCGATTTGCAAGAGTCTGAATGGCAGATACAGAAAAGCCCCATCAAAAGATGGGGCTTATAGTCACTTTATTTACAGCTGTCAGATTAAGCGGTTTTTTTCGCTTTCTTCTCAGCTTTAGCCGGTGCGGCTTCTTTTTTCTCTTCTACGTTGCCTTCGACGTAATTGCGTCCGTAGTAAGTATCCAGCAGAATCTGTTTCAGCTCGGCGATCAGCGGGTAGCGCGGGTTAGCGCCGGTGCACTGGTCGTCAAATGCGTCTTCAGACAGCTTATCAACGTGGGCCAGGAAGTCAGCTTCCTGCACGCCAGCTTCACGGATAGACTTAGGAATACCCAGTTCAGCTTTCATTTCGTCCAACCAGCCAAGCAGTTTTTCGATTTTCGCGGCGGTGCGGTCACCCGGAGCAGTCAGACCCAGATGGTCAGCGATTTCAGCGTAGCGACGACGAGCCTGCGGGCGGTCGTACTGGCTGAATGCTGTCTGTTTGGTCGGGTTGTCATTAGCGTTATAACGAATAACGTTACTGATCAGCAGGGCGTTCGCCAGACCGTGAGGAATGTGGAACTGAGAGCCCAGTTTGTGCGCCATTGAGTGACATACGCCCAGGAAAGCGTTGGCAAACGCAATACCGGCGATAGTCGCAGCACTGTGCACACGCTCACGCGCTACCGGGTTCTTAGAACCTTCATGGTAGGACGCTGGCAGGTTTTCTTTCAGCAGCTTCAGCGCTTGCAGTGCCTGACCGTCAGAGAACTCGGAAGCCAGTACGGAAACGTAAGCTTCCAGGGCATGAGTCACCGCATCCAGACCACCAAAAGCACACAGTGACTTCGGCATTTCCATGACCAGGTTGGCATCAACAATCGCCATATCCGGAGTCAGGGCATAGTCTGCCAGCGGGTATTTCTGACCAGTTGCATCATCTGTAACGACGGCGAATGGCGTCACTTCAGAGCCGGTACCGGAAGTCGTGGTGATCGCCACCATTTTGGCTTTAACGCCCATTTTCGGGAACTTGTAGATACGTTTACGGATATCCATAAAGCGCAGCGCCAGCTCTTCGAAGTGGGTTTCCGGATGCTCATACATGACCCACATGATTTTCGCCGCATCCATCGGGGAACCGCCGCCCAGAGCGATAATTACGTCTGGTTTGAAAGAGTTCGCCAGCTCAGCGCCTTTACGTACGATGGTCAGCGTCGGGTCAGCTTCGACTTCAAAGAAAACTTCAGTTTCAACGCCAGCCGCTTTCAGCACAGAAGTGATCTGGTCTGCATAGCCGTTGTTGAACAGGAAGCGGTCAGTCACGATCAGCGCGCGTTTGTGACCATCAGTAATCACTTCATCCAGCGCGATTGGCAGTGAGCCACGACGGAAGTAGATAGATTTCGGAAGTTTATGCCACAACATGTTTTCAGCTCGCTTAGCAACGGTTTTCTTGTTGATCAGATGCTTAGGACCAACGTTTTCCGAGATGGAGTTACCACCCCATGAACCACAACCCAGAGTCAGGGAAGGTGCGAGTTTGAAGTTATACAGGTCACCGATACCACCTTGAGAAGCCGGGGTGTTGATCAGGATCCGCGCGGTTTTCATCAATTGACCGAAGTAAGCAACGCGTTCTGGCTGGTTGTCCTGGTCGGTATACAGGCAAGAGGTATGGCCGATGCCGCCCATTGCCACCAGTTTTTCAGCTTTATCAACAGCATCTTCAAAATCCTTCGCACGATACATTGCCAGCGTCGGAGACAGTTTTTCGTGGGCGAACGGTTCGCTTTCATCAACGTCTGTGACTTCACCAATCAGAATTTTGGTGGCAACAGGGACGGTGAAGCCGGCCAGTTCAGCGATTTTATACGCCGGTTGACCAACGATCGCAGCGTTCAGCGCGCCATTCTTCAGGATGATATTCTGAACAGCCTTCAGTTCCTGGCCCTGCAGCAGATAGCCACCGTGGCTTGAGAAACGTTCACGAACGGCGTCGTATACGGAATCCACAACCACAACGGACTGCTCTGAAGCACAAATAACGCCGTTATCGAAGGTTTTAGACATTAATACGGAAGCGACAGCACGTTTGATATCAGCCGTTTCGTCGATAACAACTGGAGTGTTACCTGCGCCAACGCCGATGGCAGGTTTACCGGAGCTGTATGCCGCTTTAACCATGCCCGGACCGCCGGTCGCGAGGATCAGGTTGATATCCGGGTGGTGCATCAGCGCGTTGGACAGCTCTACAGAAGGCTGGTCAATCCAACCAATCAGATCTTTCGGTGCGCCGGCGGCGATAGCTGCCTGCAGTACGATATCAGCCGCTTTGTTGGTCGCATCTTTAGCACGTGGATGCGGAGAGAAGATGATGGCGTTACGCGTCTTCAGGCTAATCAGAGATTTAAAGATAGCGGTTGAAGTCGGGTTAGTAGTCGGGACGATACCGCAAATAATACCAATCGGTTCAGCGATGGTGATGGTACCGAAGGTGTCATCTTCAGACAGAACGCCGCAGGTCTTTTCATCTTTATAGGCGTTATAGATGTATTCAGAAGCAAAGTGGTTTTTGATCACTTTATCTTCGACGATACCCATGCCGGATTCAGCAACGGCCATCTTGGCGAGAGGGATTCGAGCATCTGCAGCGGCCAGAGCGGCGGCGCGGAAGATTTTATCTACTTGTTCTTGAGTGAAACTGGCATATTCACGCTGGGCTTTTTTTACGCGCTCTACGAGTGCGTTAAGTTCAGCGACATTAGTAACAGCCATAATGCTCTCCTGATAATGTTAAACTTTTTTAGTAAATCAGTAGCTCGATTCGACAGTATAGACAGTGTGTTAACGGCTTGCATGTAAATGTTAACGTAAAGAATTTTGTGCTTCTGACTTCACCGATTGACTAAAAAAGCTTTTGTTTTTTTTCAGGTACCGCTGCTTTCTTTTTTCTTCTGTGTGTAAACAAGATTACTCACTTCTGAGTATAATTTATGTGATCTGGATCAATAATTGACGAGGCTGATACCTTTCAGCAGGTCGTTTTTTGACCAGTTTAATCAAGTGTAATGAGACAGTATGCTAGTCAAATGACCAAATAACACCGCAGAAACAGATAAATAACATTCGCGCTTTATTATGAACTTCCAGGTGAATGGAGATGAATTATGCTATTAAACAGCGTATCTTCTCGCGGATATTTTTAGGCTGGTAACTGTCAACAGCCATTTTTAATGATGCTGCGGAGCTCTCTGTGATTCAATCGTTGTTTGATTTTTCAGTCTACTTTAAATTTTTTATTGGGTTATTTGCGCTGGTAAACCCGGTTGGCATTATCCCGGTCTTTATTAGTATGACCAGCTACCAGACGGCGGCGGTGCGTAACAAAACCAATCTGACAGCCAACCTGTCTGTCGCCATTATCCTGCTAACGTCGCTGTTTTTGGGCGATGGTATTCTGCAGATCTTTGGTATTTCCATTGATTCATTCCGTATTGCTGGCGGGATTCTGGTTGTTACCATTGCCATGTCGATGATTAGTGGCAAGCTTGGCGAGGATAAACAGAACAAGCAAGAAAAATCAGAAACGGCAATTCGTGAGAGTATTGGCGTGGTGCCGTTGGCTTTGCCCCTGATGGCTGGACCAGGGGCCATCAGTTCAACCATTGTCTGGGGAACACGTTATCATAGTATCGCCCATTTTGTGGGATTCTCAGTCGCCATTGCTCTTTTTGCGCTGTGCTGCTGGGGGATTTTCCGTATGGCTCCCTGGCTGGTTCGCCTGCTTGGGCAAACCGGCATTAACGTCATTACCCGTATCATGGGGCTATTGCTTATGGCTCTCGGCATCGAGTTCATCGTGACGGGGATAAAGGCGCTCTTTCCTGGCCTGGTGAGTTAACCTGCGCCTGTCTCGCGGGACATGTTGTCCCGCGTTTGATCACTATCATCAATGCATATTAAAAAGTGATTTATCGGTCTGCGATACTGTTTTCCGATGCTTTGATGTTATCATTTATTATCAATAAGTTATGTTTTTTTATTGTGATAATTGTTATTTTTTCTCCCCATTAATCACTGTTATTTTCTTCACATCATTCTCTGATGCTTGCCGTTTGATAATCGAAATGATATTAGTAATTTCTCTCATAAAACAGATGAATGTGCTAAATTATGAACAATTGTTAAATTTTCGTACAAAAAAGCAACTATTCAGCGATGTATGGCGCATAGCGCGAGCGATTTAGAGTAATGCATTGATAAACATCATATTAATAAACTCAGGTGTGCGAAGAGCTTATCAATCGCCTCCCCAGAAGGCCGCAAAAGAGAATCCGGTAACATATTTGCAAATTGCATTGGCGGACAATAAAGCGTTTTGGTACTTTCCGGCGTGATCGTTAGTGGAATACGTACGCAAATGAGAATTTTTATTATATAGCCCATCGGGACTCAAATCGCCCCCGGACAGGGGGGAGAATCGACGTCAAGGCTGCCGTTTGAGCGGTCGTAATAAATAAGTCGGTGATAGCAAGCAGTACTCTCTGGCAGCTGCATAAACTCCTGCACTGTTCAGGATCCAGAAAAGAGAAAACAGGCTGGTTAAATAATCAGTAATTATAATGAGTGGAGTAACAAACACATGACCAACATCACGAAAAAAAGCATGGTAGCCGCAGGAGTATTCTCTGCGTTAATAACCATTAACGCCGCCGTGGCGGCAGATGTACCAGCAGGAGTGCAACTGGCGGATAAACAAACGCTGGTGCGTAACAATGGTTCCGAAGTCCAGTCTCTTGATCCGCACAAAATTGAAGGTGTGCCGGAGTCCAATATTAACCGCGATTTGTTTGAAGGGCTGCTGGTGAGCGACCTCGACGGCCACCCGGTTGCGGGCGTCGCAGAAAAATGGGACAACAAAGATTTTAAAGTCTGGACCTTCCATCTGCGTAAAGATGCAAAGTGGTCAGACGGTACGCCGGTCACGGCACAAGATTTCGTTTATAGCTGGCAGCGTCTGGCGGATCCGAAAACCGCTTCTCCTTATGCAAGCTATCTGCAGTATGGCCATTTAGCCAATGTTGACGACATTATCGCCGGGAAAAAACCAGCGACCGATCTGGGCGTCAAGGCGCTGGACGATCATACCTTTGAAGTGACCCTTAGCGAACCGGTGCCGTACTTCTACAAACTGCTCGTTCACCCATCTGTTTCACCAGTCCCTAAATCCGCGATTGAGAAATTTGGTGACAAATGGACCCAGCCAGCCAATATCGTCAGCAATGGTGCGTATAAATTAAAAGATTGGGTGGTTAACGAACGCATTGTTCTGGAGCGTAATACCAACTACTGGGATAACGCCAAAACCGTGATTAATCAGGTCACCTTCCTGCCGATCTCTTCCGAAGTCACCGACGTCAACCGCTACCGCAGCGGCGAAATCGATATGACCTATAACAACATGCCGATCGAACTGTTCCAGAAACTGAAGAAAGAGATCCCGAAAGAAGTTCACGTCGATCCCTATCTGTGTACTTATTATTACGAAATCAATAACCAGAAAGCACCATTTACCGACGTTCGCGTGCGTACTGCGCTGAAGATGGCGCTGGATCGCGACATTATTGTCAATAAAGTGAAGAATCAGGGCGACCTGCCAGCCTACAGCTATACTCCGCCGTATACCGATGGCATGAAGCTCGTTGAGCCTGAATGGTTCAAGTGGTCGCAGGAAAAACGTAATGAAGAAGCGAAAAAATTGCTGACCGAAGCCGGCTATAGTGCTGATAAGCCGCTGACCTTCAATCTACTCTATAACACGTCCGATCTGCACAAAAAACTGGCTATCGCGGTGGCGTCTATCTGGAAGAAAAACCTCGGCGTAAACGTGAAGCTGGAAAATCAGGAATGGAAAACCTTCCTTGATAATCGCCATCAGGGTACCTTCGATGTTGCGCGCGCCGGTTGGTGTGCGGACTACAACGAACCGACCTCTTTCCTCAATACGATGCTGAGTGACAGCTCAAACAACACCTCGCATTATAAGAGCCCGGTTTTCGACAAGACTATTGCAGAGGCGCTGAAAAGCAGCGATGAAGCGAAGCGTGCGGATTTTTATGCGCAATCTGAGCAGCAACTGGATAAAGACTCCGTCATCGTACCGGTCTTCTATTATGTCAACGCCCGTTTGGTTAAACCGTGGGTCGGTGGCTATACCGGCAAAGATCCGCTGGATAATACGTATACAAGAAATATGTACATTGTGAAGCACTAATGGCAATACGTGGGGCAGGCGTTACCGTTTGCCTCACGGTGTCTTATTTCATCGCACTATTGAAGGCACACGCCAGAAGGTACGGGCAATGTTAAAATTTATCTTACGTCGCTGTCTGGAAGCGATTCCGACGCTATTTATTCTTATTACTATCTCTTTCTTCATGATGCGTCTTGCGCCGGGAAGTCCATTTACCGGTGAACGCACGCTGCCGCCGGAAGTCATGGCGAATATTGAAGCAAAATACCATTTAAACGACCCCATCATGACCCAGTACTTCAATTATCTGAAGCAACTGGCGCACGGTGATTTCGGTCCTTCCTTTAAATATAAAGATTACTCGGTCAACGATCTGGTGGCGTCCAGCTTCCCGGTGTCAGCCAAACTAGGCTTCGCCGCGTTTTTACTGGCGGTTGTGCTCGGCGTGAGTGCCGGGGTTATCGCAGCATTGAAGCAAAATACAAAATGGGATTTTGCCGTGATGGGGGTGGCAATGACCGGAGTCGTGATACCGAGTTTCGTGGTCGCGCCCTTACTGGTCATGATATTTGCCATCACGTTGCACTGGCTGCCGGGCGGCGGATGGAACGGCGGGGCGCTGCAATATATGATTTTGCCTATGGTGGCCCTGTCCCTGGCCTATATCGCCAGTATTGCGCGTATTACCCGCGGCTCGATGATCGAAGTGCTGCACTCTAACTTCATTCGCACCGCCCGGGCAAAAGGCTTACCGATGCGCCGCATTATTCTGCGTCACGCTTTAAAGCCTGCGCTGCTGCCGGTGCTCTCCTATATGGGGCCCGCGTTTGTCGGCATTATTACCGGTTCGATGGTTATCGAAACTATTTATGGCCTGCCGGGAATCGGCCAACTGTTCGTCAACGGCGCGCTGAACCGCGACTACTCGCTGGTACTCAGTCTGACCATTCTGGTTGGCGCATTGACCATTCTGTTTAACGCGATTGTTGACGTGCTGTATGCCGTTATCGATCCGAAGATCCGTTACTGACGCTGGGGTTCGCCATGATGTTAAGTAAGAAAAACAACGAGGCGCTGGAAAACTTCAGTGAAAAACTGGAAGTGGAGGGGCGTAGCCTCTGGCAGGACGCCCGCCGCCGCTTTATGCATAACCGGGCAGCGGTTGCCAGCCTGATTGTGCTGGTGATCATTGCGCTGTTTGTCACCATCGCGCCGATGGTATCGCCGTTCTCCTATTACGATACCGACTGGGGCATGATGTCCAGCGCGCCCGATATGGAGTCCGGGCACTACTTTGGTACTGACTCTTCCGGCCGCGACCTGCTGGTGCGGGTGGCGATCGGCGGACGTATCTCGCTCATGGTCGGTGTAGCGGCTGCGCTGGTGGCGGTGATTCTGGGGACGCTTTATGGCTCGCTTTCTGGCTATCTGGGCGGCAAGGTGGATTCAGTGATGATGCGTCTGCTGGAAATTCTCAACTCCTTCCCGTTCATGTTCTTCGTCATCCTGCTGGTGACCTTCTTTGGCCAGAATATCTTGCTGATTTTCGTTGCCATTGGGATGGTTTCCTGGCTGGATATGGCGCGTATCGTTCGTGGTCAGACCCTGAGCCTGAAGCGTAAAGAATTTATTGAAGCTGCGCAGGTCGGCGGCGTTTCAACAGGTAATATCGTTATCCGCCATATCGTGCCTAACGTGCTTGGCGTGGTCGTGGTATATGCCTCACTGCTGGTCCCGAGCATGATTCTGTTCGAATCCTTCTTAAGCTTCCTCGGCCTGGGTACTCAGGAGCCGCTAAGTAGCTGGGGCGCGTTGCTCAGCGATGGTGCGAACTCGATGGAAGTCTCGCCGTGGCTGCTGCTGTTTCCTGCCGGTTTTCTGGTGGTAACGCTGTTTTGTTTTAACTTTATCGGCGATGGCCTGCGTGATGCCCTCGACCCGAAAGACCGTTAAGGAGCGCCGACATGAGTACGATGGAAACGGCGAAAGCGCCGCAGGCAGCACAACCATCCGGATTGCTTCTGGATGTGAAAGATCTCCGAGTCACCTTTGGTACTCCCGATGGCGATGTGACTGCGGTTAACGATCTCAATTTTAATCTGCGGGCAGGGGAAACCTTAGGCATCGTAGGCGAGTCCGGTTCCGGTAAGTCGCAAACCGCTTTTGCGCTGATGGGCCTGCTGGCGGCAAACGGTCGCATCGGTGGTTCAGCGATCTTTAATGGTAAGCAGATCCTGAACCTTCCGGAGCACGAACTGAATAAGCTGCGCGCTGAGCAGATCTCAATGATTTTTCAGGACCCGATGACGTCGCTCAATCCCTATATGCGGGTAGGCGAGCAGTTGATGGAAGTGTTGATGCTGCATAAAGCGCTGAGCAAAGCCGAAGCGTTTGAAGAGTCGGTGAAAATGCTCGACGCGGTCAAAATGCCTGAAGCGCGCAAACGGATGAAAATGTATCCGCACGAGTTTTCCGGCGGGATGCGCCAGCGCGTGATGATTGCCATGGCTCTGCTGTGTCGGCCTAAGCTGCTGATTGCCGACGAACCGACAACGGCGCTGGACGTGACCGTACAAGCGCAAATTATGACGCTACTTAATGAGCTCAAGCGCGAGTTCAATACGGCGATTATTATGATTACCCACGATCTTGGTGTCGTCGCCGGGATCTGCGATAAGGTGCTGGTAATGTATGCCGGGCGCACGATGGAATATGGTCAGGCGCGCGATGTCTTTTATCATCCATCGCACCCTTACTCTATTGGTCTGCTCAATGCTGTTCCGCGTCTGGATGCAGAGGGTGATGCCCTGTTAACGATCCCGGGCAATCCGCCAAATCTGCTGCGTCTGCCGAAGGGCTGTCCATTTCAACCGCGTTGCCCATATGCGATGGAGATTTGTAATAGTGCGCCACCTCTGGAGGAGTTTGCACCGGGCCGCCTGCGCGCCTGCTTTCAACCGGTGGGGGATTTGCTATGAACGCTGTAACGGAACAAAGAAAGGTGCTGCTCGAAATCGCCGATCTGAAAGTGCACTTTGACATTAAAGACGGCAAACAGTGGTTCTGGCAGCCGTCGAAAACGCTGAAAGCGGTGGATGGCGTGACGCTGCGTCTTTATGAAGGTGAAACGCTGGGTGTGGTCGGGGAGTCCGGATGCGGAAAATCGACATTTGCGCGCGCGATCATTGGTCTGGTGAAAGCCACCGACGGTAAAGTCGCCTGGTTAGGTAAAGATTTGCTGGGAATGAAGGCCGACGAATGGCGCGATGTGCGCAGCGATATTCAGATGATCTTTCAGGATCCGCTGGCGTCGCTAAACCCGCGCATGACAATCGGGGAAATTATCGCCGAGCCGCTGCGCACCTATCATCCCAAAATGCCGCGTCAGGAAATTCGCGATCGCGTTAAAGCGATGATGATGAAAGTGGGGCTGTTGCCTAACCTGATTAACCGCTATCCCCATGAATTCTCTGGCGGCCAGTGTCAGCGTATCGGCATTGCGCGCGCGCTAATTCTTGAACCGAAGCTCATTATTTGTGATGAGCCGGTTTCAGCGCTGGACGTGTCGATTCAGGCGCAGGTAGTGAATCTGCTGCAGCAACTACAGCGTGAAATGGGTCTGTCGCTGATTTTCATCGCCCACGATCTGGCGGTTGTAAAGCATATTTCTGACCGCGTCCTGGTGATGTATCTTGGACATGCCGTGGAACTGGGCACCTATGATGAGGTGTACCATAATCCGCTGCATCCCTATACCAAAGCGCTGATGTCGGCGGTGCCGGTTCCGGACCCTGATAAGGAAAAGAATAAAACTATCCAGTTGCTGGAGGGGGAATTGCCATCGCCGATTAACCCGCCATCGGGATGCGTATTCCGCACGCGGTGCCCCATTGCCGGGCCGGAGTGCGCTAAGACGCGACCAGTGCTGGAGGGCAGTTTCCGACACGCGGTTTCCTGCCTGAAAGTCGATCCGTTATAATCTCTGGGGCTGACGTGAGTCAGCCTGTTCTATAAGACAAAAAGCCTGCCCGGATAAATCAGGCAGGCTTTATTTTTATGCGGCATACAGCTATTTATCTGCAAAGCGCCTATTCACGCCACAGGATATGGCAGAGCTTGTGGTCTTTTTCACGGCATAGCAGCACGCGGGCAAAAATATCGTTAATTTCGCCGCCATCTTCATCGGCCAGACCAATCACCACTTCAGCAAAGAAGTCAGGGTTGAGGTCGAAATCGACATGCTCTTCCCAGTCAGGTGCCGGGTCAAACAGCTCAGCGCCGCCGCGTTCTTCAAACTGCAGGTTGAACAGAATGACATCCGCCGGGTCGAGGTTGTCGACGGCCAGTTCGAGGAAAATGTCATAAGCCTGTTCAAGCGTTTCGTCTTCGGTCAGGCGGTTGTTTAAATCCATATCCATCATTGCTACCCATTAAACATCTGATTGGCACGTTTTACAGCAACGGGCTGAAGAAGTAAAACAGTCGCTCGGTGATCCGCTGCCACAGCGGACGTTTTAACCACAGCCTGGCATCCAGCAGGCGCGAGCGGGAGATATAATCATCCTGTACCGCGGCCAGATCGCTGCCAAATCCGGCATCGTCAATTACCAGCGTAATCTCGAAGTTGAGCCACAGGCTACGCATATCGAGGTTAACGGTTCCTACCAGACTGAGTTCGCCGTCAACCAGTACGCTTTTGGTATGCAGCAGACCGCCTTCAAACTGGTAAATTTTCACCCCGGCCGCCAGCAGTTCGGTGAAGAAAGCGCGGCTGGCCCAGCCGACCAGCAGCGAGTCGTTCTTGCGCGGTAATATGATGCTGACATCGACGCCGCGCTGGGCGGCGGTGCAGATGGCATGCAGAAGATCGTCGCTGGGCACAAAGTAGGGGGTTGTCATAATCAAATGCTCTTTGGCTGCATATGCGGCTGTTAGCAGAGCCTGATGGATCAAATCTTCTGGAAAGCCCGGGCCTGAGGCGATAGTGTGAATCGTGTGCCCGCTGGCTTCTTCGAACGGCATGATGTTTGCGTCCGGCGGCGGCGGTAAAATACGTTTGCCAGTTTCAATCTCCCAGTCGCAGGAGTAGACAATTCCCATGGCGGTCGCTACCGGCCCTTCCATTCGTGCCATCAGATCGATCCACTGGCCAACACCGGAGTCCTGCTTAAAGAAACGCGGATCAACCAGATTCATACTGCCCGTATAGGCAATATAGTTATCGATCATGATCATTTTACGGTGTTGACGCAGGTCCATGCGGCGCAGGAAGACGCGCATCAGGTTTACCTTCAGTGCTTCGACGACTTCAATTCCGGCATTACGCATCATGGTAGCCCAGGGGCTGCGAAAAAAGGCTACGCTCCCGGCGGAGTCGAGCATTAGCCGACAGTGTACGCCGCGCCGGGCCGCCGCCATTAATGATTCTGCGACTTTATCGGCCATGCCGCCGGGTTGCCAGATATAGAACACCATCTCAATGTTGTGACGAGCGAGCTGGATGTCGCGGATGAGCGCCTGCATGACGTCATCGGATTCGGTGAGCAACTGAAGCTGGTTACCTTTGACGCCGCCTATTCCCTGACGGCGTTCGCAGAGTTTGAACAACGATTCCGCGACCGGGCTATTATCATCGGCAAAGATGTGCTTGCAGGCTTTGAGATCCTTTAACCACTTGGCTGTCGAGGGCCACATAGCCCGTGCGCGTTCGGCACGGCGTTTACCCAGATGCAGTTCGCCAAACGAGAGATAGGTGATAATCCCCACCAGCGGAATAATATAAATGATAAGCAACCACGCCATCGCTGATGGGACCGCGCGTCTTTTCATTAATATTCGTAATGTTACACCGGCAATAAGTAGCCAGTAACCGAGAATGACCAGCCAGTTCACAACCGTGTAAAAGGTTGTCATAAATGAAAAATCCTTCTGAATAACTTTATGACATGAGTTTACGCATCAACATCCATCTGGCAAATAAAAACGCAGCGAAAGCGTTGGTTAGCCAGAGTCATCGGTCTATAATGCAGGCTGTTTTCACTGGTAGAGTAGTTGCAATGAAGCGTAGTAGAACGGAAGTAGGGCGTTGGCGCATGATTAGACAGGCGAGTCGCCGTAAAGCACGCTGGCTGGAAGGTCAGTCGCGTCGTAATATGCGCATCCTTTCTCTCAGAAAGGAACTGATTAAACGGCGACGTCACTCTCTGCTGTTCACCTTCTCTGAGTTTTGAGAGTCGAAACAAAAGGCACCCATCGCGGTGCCTCTGTTTTTTGTCAGTATTTCGTTTTTAGAATACTTTCTTATACGGTTTTACCGACACTTTCTGATAAACCCCTGCGGCGATATAGGGATCATCATTGGCCCATGATTGCGCCGCTTCCAGTGATTCAAATTCCGCAATGACCGTTGAGCCGGTAAAGCCCGCCGCGCCGGGTTCATTACTGTCTACAGCAGGCATTGGGCCAGCAGTCAGTAAACGACCTTCATCATGTAATAATTGCAAACGCGCCAGGTGGGCGGGACGTACCGACGTCCGTTTTTCCAGAGAGTCGGCAATATCTTCAGCGTAGATAACGTAAAGCACGGCATGGCTCCTTATCAATAAATTGGCGAATCACGTTAAGTGAAACCGTAGTTGACTGCAATGCAAAGATGCGCACGATGCTCAGAATGCCATGCCCCGGAGGCTTTTTGTCAGAAAACTGGGCAAATTTTGATACAAGCCAACAACCCTGGTTGAATATGATTGCTATTTGCATTTAAAATCGAGGCATCATTTTTCAACAGAAACGACTATGAGTGCAATGACCTTTGATATACCTCGCCGCTTTCCGTGGCCCACGCTACTCTCCGTGCTTATCCACGGCGGGGTTGTTGCGGCGTTGCTCTATGCTTCGGTACATCAGGTTATTGAACAACCCTCTCCATCGCAACCCATTGAGATTACAATGGTGGCCCCGACAGATCTGGAACCGCCTCAGGCGGCTCAGCCGGTAGTTGAACCCGTTGTTGAACCAGAACCTGAACCGGAAGTTATTCCGGAACCGCCCAAAGAGGCACCGGTTGTTATCCATAAACCTAAACCGAAGCCGAAGCCTAAACCGAAGCCGGAAAAAAAGGTCGAGCAGCCAAAGCGTGATGTGAAACCGACGGAAACGCGCCCGGCCTCACCGTTTGAAAATTCAAATACGGCGCCAGCGCGCACCGCGCCGAGTATGTCAACCGCTGCCGCTAAACCGACCGTCACGGCACCGACCGGCCCACGCGCATTAAGCCGCAAAGAACCCGCTTATCCGTCTCGCGCTCAGGCATTGCGTATTGAGGGGGATGTGCGGGTGAAATTTGACGTCACACCAGATGGTCGCGTGAATAACGTGCAGATCCTCTCTGCCCAGCCAGCTAATATGTTTGAACGTGATGTGAAAAATGCATTACGTAAATGGCGCTATGAGGCGGGAAAACCGGGAACGGGCATTACAATGACCATTCAGTTCCGCCTCAAAGGCGTGCAGGTGAGTTAATCGCGCAAACAAGGCCCTTTACGGGGCCTTCTCCATTAATACTTCATCAAGCGTTTTCTGTGCCATCACCAGATGCTGCCCGCCAAACAGAATTGCCCGATTCAGCAGCGTGTAGAGCTGGTAAATGGGTTGCCGCTCAAGAAAACCGGATGGCAGCGGTGAAACAGATTGATAGCCATCATAGATTTGCGGCGGCTGTTCCGGATGCAGCGGCAGCATAGCCAGATCGCACTCGCGATCACCCCAATAGCAGGCCGGGTCAAAAATGTAAGGCCCGTTTGGCCCAAGCGCGCAGTTACCGGACCATAAATCGCCGTGGAGCAAAGATGGCTGCGGCTGATGATTACTCAGCCGTTGCTGGATGGTATCAACAAGGCTATCTATATCGCCAAAATGCAGACCTTTCTCGGCGGCCAACTCCAGTTGCCAGCCTATGCGCTGTTCGGCAAAGAACGTGGACCAGCGACGCTGCCAGGCGTTCGGCTGGGGAGTGGTGGAAAGATCGTTGTCAAAATCCAGACCAAACTGTGGTTGATCGCTCCATTGGTGTAAATGGGCGATTTGCTGGCCTAACAGGAAAGCGTTATGCGCATCCAGCGGGCGAGGGGGAAGATATTCCATGACCAGAAAACTGTAATCCCGATCACTGCCAACGGCAAAGACCTTCGGTACATTCACGGTCTTACTGCGCGACAGCAGCTCAAGCTGGTCTGCTTCGGCCGTGAAGATGGGTAACAGCTCGCGTTCGTCGCATTTTACGAAGTAATCCCGCCCGCCAAAGCGTAAATGCCAGGCCGCGTGGATCTCCCCACCGGGTAGTTCGTTTCGCAGTTCGATTTCAGCTGCTTCGGTATGCCAATCGCTTAACAACTTGCTGATAGCTTGCCACATGCCGTCTCTCCCATGTTTTCCAACATTTCATAAGGTTAGCGCATAACCCCGGCGTAAAATTCGAACTGACGCACAACTGAACGTTTTCTGTAGCATTAATCGCACTTATTGAGTTTTTATCCACTCGCTGAAGGTGGAAACGGTGACTTCGACGGGGCGTCCCAGCGCGGTTTCGGCTAAACCTGCGCTCAAGGCTTTGACTTCTTCGGCATTCTGCATGGAAAGCAAGCCAAAAGTATTGGTTCCGAGTTCGTGAGCGTTCCCTTCATCATCATTTAATACAAGAGTAAATCCGGCACGAATGAGGTGATTACTGAGTTCGTTAATCTCTGTTAACGTCTCTTCGTGAAAACGAACGGTGACGACCCAGGTAATAATTTCGCTACTCATTTTTCACCCCGTTGTTATCCATGGCATTTTTAGCATAGACCATCATGCTGATTTGGCGACATCCCCTGGAGATATAGAAGGAGTGAAGGGGATTAATGACCACACAGATAATCGTAAATTTTTTGCGTATTTTCCAGCGAGCAAAGGCGAGTGCCCTGATTTATAGTTGCCGCGCTACCCGCCGCAACGCCAAAGCGAACCATATCTTCAAGTGAGGCATTTTCCGCCAGCTTTAAAGTCATTGCGCCGACCATGCTGTCCCCGGCGCCGACGGTGCTCTGGCTTTTCATCGGCGGCGGTACGACCTGGACACTACCATTAGCATCAACACCAAGTGCCCCCTGAGCCCCCAGAGAGACCACGACGCGCTGGACTTTGCCTGAACGGATTAACTCTTGCGCGGCGCGACGCACATCATCTGGCTGGCTCAGGTCACGCTGTACCAGTGCGCTAAGCTCTTTCTGATTCGGCTTAACCAGTTCAATATTGCCGACATTAAGCGCTGCGGCGAGCGCTTCGCCGGAACTATCAACAATACAGCGTAATCCATGCTGCTGAGCGCTTTTGACCAACTGCGTCAGGTTATCGACACTGATACCCGGTGGCAGGCTTCCGCTAATCACCAGCAACGAGCCGGGAGCGATGGTGAGGATTTTTTGCTCAAGAAGGTGGAGTTCTTGCTTAGTTAACGCCGCACCTGGCATCACGAAACGATATTGCTCGCCGCTGGCATTCACATGTACATGAAGATTCTGCCGCGTCCAGTCATGGGCCTCTACCGTATCTACGGGAACATGTTCATCCGTCAGCAGCGCCGTCAGGTGTTCACCTGTTGCGCCGCCGACGGGAAATATTGCTGTGGCGCTGCCGCCAAGAAAAGTAATGGCACGCGCAACGTTAATGCCACCTCCGCCGGGTTCAAATACGGGGGCGCTACAGCGTAGTTTGCCTTCCGGGTAGATTTGCGGGGTCTGCGTTGCGCTGTCGAGCGAGGGGGCTAATGTGAGTGTATAGATTTTGGTCATCCGGTTTCCTCCATATACCAGTTTAGCTGCTCTGGTTTTAAGCATGGCACTTAAAAAGAGGAAGGGGAAGCAACGAGTAACATTTGCCGCTGTACATCTTTTTATCTTTATGAAATAAAAATTGTTTTAAGAAGCGTCTTATATAAAAAATGAAATAGTAATTGATTGCTAAGTTAACTGCGCTTTTTTATAATTTGCTCCCTTTCCTGGAGCGGCTGTCAGCGATCCTCGTGAAAGCTCCCGGGACCATTCTGGTCTCCTTTTATGTTGTACGGACTTAAAATTAAATGAAGCTTTTGAAGATAACACCCGCAGCGGCAATGCTGGCGGGAGGGCTCTTTGCGTCTGTATGTGCAATGGCCGATAATTCCGTTTTTACTGTCATGGATGACCCTTCTTCTGCCAAAAAACCTTTCGAAGGTACTGTTAACGCTGGTTATCTGGCGCAGTCCGGCAATACGAAAAGTTCCTCAATAACCGCAGACTCCACTTTGACCTGGTATGGCAATACCACTGCATGGTCGCTGTGGGGGAATGCCAGTAATACATCGTCAAACGATCAGCGCTCTTCGGAAAGATACGCGGTGGGGGGGCGTAGCCGTTATAACCTGACTGACCAGAATTATATTTTTGGTCAGGCTAGCTGGCTGACGGATCGTTACAATGGTTATCAGCAACGCGATGTACTCACTGCCGGTTATGGGCGGCAGATCCTGAACGGACCGGTACACAGCCTGCGTTTTGAATTTGGTCCTGGCGTACGTTATGACAAGTATACTGATGGTAACACCGATACTCAGCCGCTAGGCTATGCATCCGGCACATGGGCGTGGCAGATGACGGATAACACCAGATTTACGCAAGGTGTTGCGGTATTTGGCGCTGAAGATACGACTCTGAACTCTGAAAGTGCGTTAAACGTTGCTATTAATGCGCACTTTGCCCTCAAAGTAGCCTATAACCTGTCGTGGGACTCTGAACCGCCTTCATCAGCACCTGAACACACCGATCGCCGTACAACGTTATCGCTCGGTTATAAAATGTAATATTTTCAGGCCGGATATTCCGGCCTGATTGTTATTTTAACTTAGGTAATCAGTGGCATTATTATTTTTTTGTCTCTTGTTTTATTTTTTATATACCCAATAAACTTAAAGTTGCATGCTCGAGCAACAATGCAGCCCAAGCCTTATGGGCATGAAGTGACACGGGCGACATGCAACTTGAAGTATGACGGGTATATACATCATATCGCTGAAGCAATTACGCTGTCGCTCCTTTTTTCCATCCACAATAACCATTTAGTCTCATGTGACTTTTATCACGCAGTAATGATGTGTAAACTAACCATCGGTGTTATCAACAGGCGGTTGCAGGTGGATACGTGTCGGTGAACGAGCGTGCACATATTTTCGCAGAGTGAAGCGGGAACTGGGCCTGAACTTGTTGATAATTATGATTATATTTTTTTGTATGTGCTCTTTCGTGTGGGGCACCACTGCAAATAAGGACATGAAATGCCTGTAATTACGCTTCCTGATGGCAGCCAACGCCATTTTGATCACGCTGTGAGCCCGATGGACGTCGCTCTGGATATTGGCCCTGGTCTGGCGAAAGCCACCATTGCTGGTCGTGTCAATGGCGAGCTGGTTGACGCCTGCGACTTAATTGAAAACGACGCGACGCTTTCTATCATCACCGCGAAAGATGAAGATGGTCTTGAGATTATTCGTCACTCCTGTGCGCACCTTTTGGGGCACGCAATTAAGCAGTTGTGGCCAAATACCAAAATGGCGATCGGCCCGGTTGTCGACAACGGTTTCTACTATGATGTCGATCTGGACCATACCCTGACTCAGGAAGATATCGACGCGCTCGAAAAACGTATGCACGAGCTCGCCGAGAAGAACTACGACGTCATTAAGAAGAAAGTCAGCTGGCACGAAGCGCGTGAAACCTTCGTGAAGCGCGGCGAGAGCTATAAAGTCTCCATTCTTGATGAAAACATTGCTCATGATGACAAGCCCGGTTTGTATCATCATGAAGAATATGTCGACATGTGCCGTGGGCCACATGTGCCGAATATGCGTTTCTGTCATCATTTCAAACTGATGAAGACCGCTGGCGCCTACTGGCGTGGCGATAGCAACAATAAAATGCTGCAGCGCATCTACGGAACTGCATGGGCAGATAAAAAAGCGCTGAATGCCTATTTGCAGCGCCTGGAAGAAGCCGCTAAGCGCGATCACCGTAAAATCGGTAAGCAACTCGATCTGTATCATATGCAGGAAGAGGCTCCGGGTATGGTGTTCTGGCATAACGATGGCTGGACTATCTTCCGTGAACTGGAAACTTTTGTGCGCTCTAAGCTGAAAGAGTACCAGTATCAGGAAGTTAAAGGCCCGTTTATGATGGACCGTGTGCTGTGGGAAAAAACCGGCCACTGGGACAACTATAAAGATGCGATGTTTACCACGTCTTCCGAGAACCGTGAATACTGCATCAAGCCGATGAACTGCCCGGGTCACGTACAGATCTTCAACCAGGGTCTGAAATCCTACCGCGATCTGCCATTACGTATGGCTGAATTCGGTAGCTGCCATCGCAATGAGCCGTCAGGCGCGCTGCATGGCTTGATGCGTGTACGTGGATTTACTCAGGACGATGCCCATATCTTCTGTACTGAAGATCAGGTTCGCGACGAAGTTAACGCCTGCATTCGTATGGTCTACGATATGTACAGCACCTTTGGCTTCGAGAAAATCGTCGTCAAACTGTCTACTCGCCCGGAAAAACGCATCGGTAGCGATGAGACATGGGATCGTGCTGAAGCGGATCTGGCCGTTGCGCTGGAAGAGAACAATATCCCGTTTGAATATCAACTGGGTGAAGGCGCATTCTACGGTCCGAAAATTGAGTTTACCCTGTATGACTGCCTCGATCGTGCATGGCAGTGCGGTACTGTACAACTGGACTTCTCCCTGCCGCAGCGTTTAAGCGCCTCTTATGTAGGCGAGAATAACGAACGACAGGTTCCGGTAATGATTCACCGTGCGATTCTTGGTTCGCTGGAGCGCTTTATTGGCATCCTGACCGAAGAGTTTGCCGGCTTCTTCCCGAGCTGGCTTGCGCCAGTGCAGGTTGTGGTCATGAATATTACTGACTCTCAGGCTGAATATGTCAACGAATTGACTCGCAAACTCCAAAATGCGGGCATTCGCGTAAAAGCAGACTTGAGAAATGAGAAGATAGGCTTTAAAATCCGCGAGCACACTTTACGTCGTGTCCCTTACATGTTGGTCTGTGGCGACAAAGAGGTAGAAGCAGGCAAAGTTGCCGTGCGTACCCGCCGTGGCAAAGACTTGGGCAGCCTGGACGTAAATGAAGTTATCGAGAAGCTGCAACAAGAGATTCGCAGCCGCAGTCTAAAACAACTGGAGGAATAAGGTATTAAAGGCGGAAAACGAGTTCAAACGGCACGTCCGAATCGTATTAATGGCGAGATTCGCGCCCTGGAAGTTCGCTTAACTGGTCTGGAAGGCGAAGCTTTAGGTATTGTGAGTCTGAGAGAAGCAATCGAAAAAGCTGAAGAAGCTGGAGTAGATTTAGTTGAAATCAGCCCTAACGCCGAACCGCCAGTTTGTCGTATCATGGACTACGGCAAGTTCCTTTATGAAAAGAGTAAGTCTTCTAAGGAACAGAAGAAAAAGCAAAAAGTTATCCAGGTTAAGGAAATTAAATTCCGCCCTGGTACCGACGATGGCGATTATCAGGTAAAACTCCGCAGCCTGATTCGCTTTCTGGAAGATGGCGATAAGGCCAAGATCACGCTGCGTTTCCGCGGTCGTGAGATGGCCCACCAACAGATCGGGATGGAAGTGCTTACTCGCGTCCGTGACGATCTGAGTGAACTGGCAGTAGTCGAATCCTTCCCTACGAAGATCGAAGGCCGCCAGATGATCATGGTGCTCGCTCCTAAGAAGAAACAGTAAGGCCTTCAAGTAGCAATGCCTGTGAAGCCTGCGGGTTTCACGGTCGTTGTTCGCCTATGTTTCGTTTATTAACAATGCGAAGTGGAAGTTATTAAAATGCCAAAAATTAAGACCGTACGCGGTGCTGCTAAGCGCTTCAAAAAAACCGGTAAAGGTGGTTTTAAGCACAAGCACGCTAACCTGCGTCACATTCTGACTAAAAAAGCTACTAAGCGTAAACGTCACCTGCGTCCGAAAGCCATGGTTTCCAAAGGCGATCTGGGCCTGGTCATCGCGTGCCTGCCGTACGCATAAGTCGTTAACCCTTTTAACTTTTTAATTAGAATAGATACAGGAGAGCACATATGGCTCGCGTAAAACGTGGTGTAGTTGCCCGTGCACGTCACAAGAAAATTTTGAAACAAGCTAAAGGCTACTACGGTGCGCGTTCTCGCGTATACCGCGTTGCCTTCCAGGCTGT
>DASYFN010000113.1:0-15673 GCA_036498385.1 Klebsiella sp. | reverse complement strand
AATATTTGTGCAAAGTTACATTTTTGAAATGTTATTTCCGTAAGGTTGTTAAAATGTGCCTGGTTTAATGATTTCAATCAAAACCTGTATGGACAGAAGGTAAATACTTTGTTACTTTAGCGATGCGAACCATGAATTGGTAAGACCAATTAACTCCGGGCTAATGGCAGAGACAGGGAATATGGCCTACAGCAAAATCCGCCAACCAAAATTATCCGATGTGATAGAGCAGCAACTGGAGTTTTTAATTCTTGAGGGGACGTTGCGCCCCGGTGAAAAACTCCCGCCTGAACGTGAACTGGCAAAGCAGTTCGACGTTTCCCGTCCCTCGCTACGTGAGGCTATCCAACGCCTCGAAGCTAAGGGCTTGTTGCTTCGTCGCCAGGGGGGCGGAACGTTTGTACAAAGCCGCCTGTGGCAGAGCTTCAGCGACCCGCTGGTAGAGCTACTGTCCGACCACCCTGAATCCCAATTTGATCTGCTGGAAACCCGTCACGCGCTTGAAGGCATCGCGGCTTATTATGCGGCGCTGCGCAGCAATGATGAAGACCGCGAACGCATTCGCGAGCTGCATCAGGCCATCGAACGGGCTCAGCAGTCCGGCGATCTTGACGCCGAATCCGATGCCGTCGTCCAGTATCAAATTGCCGTCACCGAAGCGGCACACAATGTGGTGCTGCTCCATCTACTACGCTGCATGGAACCGATGCTGGCCCAGAACGTTCGCCAGAATTTTGAATTGTTGTACGCCCGTCGGGAGATGCTCCCGCAGGTCAGCAATCATCGTACTCGCATTTTTGAGGCGATAATCGCCGGGGAACCGGAGCAGGCGCGTGAAGCGTCGCATCGTCACCTGGCGTTCATTGAGGAAATTTTGCTGGATCGTAGCCGTGAGCAGAGCCGTCGTGAACGCTCATTGCGTCGTTTACAGCAACGAAAAGATGAGAACTCCGGTTCTTAAGCGCCATTTTTAGAGCGCGGCAACTAAACGCAGAACCTGTCTTATTGCATTCTCTGACGAGAATTCAATGGGACAGGTTCCAGATTAATCAACGATTAGATAGATAAGGAATACCCCCCATGTCAGAACGTTTACCAAATGACGTGGATCCGATCGAAACTCGCGACTGGCTACAGGCGATCGAATCGGTCATCCGTGAAGAAGGTGTTGAGCGTGCTCAGTATCTTATTGACCAACTCCTTTCTGAAGCCCGCAAAGGCGGGGTGAAAGTGGCTGCTGGCGCATCGACCGGCGGTTACGTAAACACTATTGCCGTTGAAGATGAACCGGAATACCCGGGGAATCTGGATCTGGAACGTCGTATCCGTTCTGCGATCCGCTGGAACGCCATCATGACCGTTCTGCGCGCATCGAAAAAAGATCTCGAACTGGGCGGCCACATGGCGTCCTTCCAGTCTTCCGCAACCTTCTACGAAGTGTGCTTCAACCACTTCTTCCGCGCACGCAACGAGCAGGATGGCGGCGACCTGGTTTACTTCCAGGGCCACATCTCTCCGGGCGTCTACGCGCGTGCTTTCCTGGAAGGTCGTCTGACTGAAGAGCAGATGAACAACTTCCGTCAGGAAGTTCACGGTAAAGGTCTGTCCTCTTACCCGCACCCGAAACTGATGCCGGAATTCTGGCAATTCCCGACTGTGTCCATGGGCCTGGGTCCAATCGGTGCGATTTATCAGGCTAAATTCCTGAAGTATCTGGAACACCGCGGCCTGAAAGATACCTCTAAACAAACCGTTTATGCCTTCCTCGGCGACGGTGAGATGGACGAGCCGGAATCCAAAGGCGCGATCACTATCGCGACCCGTGAGAAGCTGGACAACCTGGTCTTCGTTATCAACTGTAACCTGCAGCGCCTTGACGGCCCGGTTACCGGTAATGGCAAGATCATTAACGAACTGGAAGGCATCTTTGGCGGTGCTGGCTGGAACGTTATCAAGGTTATCTGGGGCGGTCGCTGGGATGAGCTGCTGCGTAAAGATACCAGCGGTAAACTGATCCAACTGATGGAAGAGACCGTTGACGGCGATTACCAGACCTTCAAATCCAAAGACGGCGCTTACGTGCGTGAGCACTTCTTCGGTAAATATCCGGAGACCGCAGCGCTGGTTGCCGACTGGACTGACGAGCAGATCTGGGCCCTGAACCGCGGCGGTCACGATCCGAAGAAAGTCTATGCTGCACTGAAAAAAGCGCAGGAAACCAAAGGCAAAGCCACCGTAATCCTCGCCCATACTATCAAAGGCTACGGCATGGGCGACACCGCTGAAGGTAAAAACATCGCTCACCAGGTTAAGAAAATGAACATGGACGGCGTACGCTACGTCCGCGATCGTTTCAATGTGCCGGTTGCCGATGCTGATATCGAAAAACTGCCATACGTGACCTTCCCGGAAGGTTCCGAAGAGCACACCTATCTGCACGCCCAGCGTCAGAAGCTGCACGGCTATCTGCCGAGCCGTCAGACCCACTTCTCTGAGAAGCTGGAGCTGCCGACCCTGGAAGATTTCGGCCCGCTACTGGAAGAGCAGAACAAAGAGATCTCTACCACCATCGCGTTCGTTCGTGCCCTGAACGTGATGCTGAAGAATAAATCCATCAAAGACCGCCTCGTGCCGATCATCGCCGATGAAGCGCGTACCTTTGGTATGGAAGGTTTGTTCCGTCAGATTGGTATTTACAGCCCGAACGGCCAGCAGTACACCCCGCAGGATCGTGAGCAGGTTGCTTACTACAAAGAAGACGAAAAAGGTCAGATCCTGCAGGAAGGTATCAACGAACTGGGTGCTGGCGCATCCTGGCTGGCTGCTGCGACCTCTTACAGCACCAACAACCTGCCGATGATCCCGTTCTATATCTACTACTCCATGTTCGGGTTCCAGCGTATCGGCGACCTGTGCTGGCAGGCTGGCGACCAGCAGGCTCGCGGCTTCCTGATCGGTGGTACTTCCGGTCGTACCACGCTGAATGGCGAAGGTTTGCAGCACGAAGATGGCCACAGCCACATTCAGTCTTTAACCATCCCGAACTGTATCTCTTACGATCCATCTTACGCGTACGAAGTTGCTGTCATCATGCATGATGGTCTGGAACGTATGTACGGTGAAGCGCAAGAGAACGTTTACTACTACATCACCACGCTGAACGAAAACTACCATATGCCGGCAATGCCGGAAGGTGCCGAGGAAGGTATCCGTAAAGGTATCTATAAACTCGAAACCGTTGAAGGTAGCAAAGGGAAAATTCAGCTGTTGGGCTCCGGTTCTATCCTGCGTCACGTCCGTGAAGCTGCGCAGATCCTGGCGAACGATTACGGCGTAGGTTCCGACGTTTATAGCGTGACTTCCTTCACTGAACTGGCGCGTGATGGCCAGGATTGTGAACGCTGGAACATGCTGCACCCGCTGGAAACGCCGCGCGTTCCGTACATTGCTCAGGTGATGAACGACGCTCCGGCAGTCGCATCGACTGACTATATGAAACTGTTCGCTGAGCAGGTTCGTACTTACGTACCGGCCGATGATTACCGCGTACTCGGTACCGACGGCTTCGGTCGCTCTGACAGCCGTGAAAACCTGCGTCACCACTTCGAAGTTGATGCTTCCTATGTGGTGGTAGCAGCGCTGGGCGAACTGGCTAAACGTGGCGAAATCGATAAGAAAGTGGTTGCGGAAGCCATCACTAAATTCAACATCGATGCAGATAAAGTTAACCCGCGTCTGGCGTAAGAGGTAAAGAATAATGGCTATCGAAATCAAAGTACCGGACATCGGGGCTGATGAAGTTGAAATCACCGAGATTCTGGTCAAAGTGGGCGACAAAGTTGAAGCTGAACAGTCGCTGATCACTGTAGAAGGCGACAAAGCCTCTATGGAAGTCCCGTCTCCGCAGGCTGGCGTCGTTAAAGAGATCAAAGTCTCCGTCGGCGACAAAACCGAGACCGGTAAACTGATCATGATTTTCGATTCCGCCGATGGTGCAGCAGCCGCTGCACCTGCGCAGGAAGAGAAGAAAGAAGCCGCTCCGGCCGCCGCAGCACCGGCAGCCGGCAGCGCGAAAGAAGTTCATGTACCGGATATCGGCGGTGATGAAGTTGAAGTCACGGAAATCATGGTTAAAGTGGGTGACACCATCGCTGCTGAGCAGTCCCTGATCACCGTCGAAGGCGACAAAGCTTCTATGGAAGTTCCGGCGCCGTTCGCGGGCACTGTGAAAGAGATCAAGATCAACACCGGCGACAAAGTGTCCACCGGCTCCCTGATTATGATCTTCGAAGTGGCGGGCGCAGCGCCTACCGCGGCTCCGGCAAAAGCGGAAGCCGCTCCGGTTGCCGCAGCACCGGCAGCTTCAGGCTCTAAAGAAGTTCACGTGCCGGATATTGGCGGTGATGAAGTTGAAGTGACTGAAGTGATGGTTAAAGTGGGCGATAAAATTGCCGCGGAACAATCACTGATCACCGTTGAAGGCGATAAGGCTTCAATGGAAGTTCCTGCGCCGTTTGCGGGCACTGTGAAAGAGATCAAGATCAACACCGGCGACAAAGTGTCTACCGGCTCCCTGATTATGGTCTTCGAAGTGGAAGGCGCAGCGCCTGCCACGGCTCCGGCTGCTGCCACTGCTCCGGCCCCAACTGCAGCGCCGGCTCAGGCTGCTAAACCTGCCGCAGCTCCGGCCGGGAAAGTGGAAGGCAAATCTGAATTTGCTGAAAACGACGCTTATGTTCATGCGACTCCGCTGATTCGTCGTCTGGCGCGCGAATTCGGCGTCAACCTGGCGAAAGTGAAAGGCTCAGGTCGTAAAGGCCGTATCCTGCGCGAAGACGTTCAGGCTTACGTGAAAGAAGCAGTTAAACGCGCTGAAGCTGCACCTGCTGCTGCCACAGGTGGTGGTATCCCGGGTATGCTGCCGTGGCCGAAAGTGGACTTCAGCAAGTTTGGTGAAGTTGAAGAAGTCGAACTGGGCCGTATTCAGAAAATTTCTGGTGCTAACCTGAGCCGTAACTGGGTGATGATCCCGCACGTTACTCACTTCGACAAAACAGATATCACCGATCTGGAAGCATTCCGTAAACAGCAGAACGCCGAAGCAGAGAAGCGCAAACTGGACGTGAAATTTACCCCGGTTGTCTTCATCATGAAAGCCGTTGCTGCTGCGCTTGAGCAAATGCCTCGCTTCAACAGCTCGCTGTCTGAAGATGCACAGCGTCTGACGTTGAAGAAATACATCAACATCGGTGTGGCCGTTGATACCCCGAATGGTCTGGTTGTTCCGGTCTTTAAAGATGTGAACAAGAAGAGCATTACCGAACTGTCTCGTGAACTGACCGTGATTTCCAGGAAAGCGCGTGATGGTAAGTTGACTGCTGGCGAGATGCAGGGCGGTTGCTTCACTATCTCCAGCATTGGCGGCCTGGGGACCACCCATTTCGCGCCGATTGTTAACGCGCCGGAAGTGGCTATCCTTGGCGTGTCTAAGTCCGCGATGGAGCCGGTGTGGAATGGTAAAGAGTTTGTTCCGCGTCTTATGATGCCTATCTCTTTGTCCTTTGACCACCGCGTGATCGACGGTGCTGATGGTGCACGCTTTATCACCATCATCAACAACATGCTGAGCGATATTCGCCGCCTGGTGATGTAAGTAAAAAGCCGGCCTGACGGCCGGCTTTTTTCTGGTAATCTCTTCTGTGTTTTGAAGTTACCAGCAATAAAGGACAAAATCGTTTGCCGTTTGTTGTTTCAAAATTGTTAACAATTTTGTAAAATGCTTGCGGATAGAACGTCCCGGTGGATATGGGCGTAAAAACAATAGCGTCAGACCCGCCGGATACAAATTACAGAGGTCATGATGAGTACTGAAATCAAAACTCAGGTCGTGGTACTTGGGGCAGGCCCCGCAGGTTATTCTGCTGCCTTCCGTTGCGCTGATTTAGGTCTGGAAACCGTCATTGTAGAACGTTACAGCACCCTGGGCGGTGTTTGCCTGAACGTTGGCTGTATCCCTTCTAAAGCACTGCTGCACGTTGCAAAAGTTATCGAAGAAGCGAAAGCGTTGGCCGAACACGGTATCGTTTTTGGTGAGCCGAAAACCGACATTGACAAGATTCGCACCTGGAAAGAAAAAGTTATCACTCAACTGACTGGCGGTCTGGCGGGCATGGCCAAAGGGCGCAAAGTGAAGGTGGTTAACGGTCTGGGTAAATTTACCGGCGCTAACACCCTGGAAGTTGAAGGCGAAAACGGCACAACCGTGATCAACTTCGACAACGCTATCATCGCGGCGGGTTCCCGTCCGATCGAATTGCCGTTCATTCCGCATGAAGATCCGCGCGTATGGGATTCCACTGATGCGCTGGAGTTAAAAACCGTACCAAAACGCCTGCTGGTTATGGGGGGCGGTATCATCGGTCTGGAAATGGGCACCGTATACCATGCACTGGGTTCAGAAATTGACGTGGTTGAAATGTTCGACCAGGTTATCCCGGCTGCCGATAAAGACGTGGTGAAAGTCTTCACCAAGCGCATCAGTAACAAATTCAACCTGATGCTGGAAACCAAAGTTACCGCCGTTGAAGCGAAAGAAGACGGTATCTATGTTTCCATGGAAGGCAAAAAAGCGTCGGCTGAAGCGCAGCGCTACGACGCCGTGCTGGTGGCTATCGGCCGCGTGCCGAATGGTAAAAACCTCGATGCCGGTAAAGCAGGCGTTGAAGTGGACGAGCGTGGCTTTATCCGTGTTGATAAACAGCTGCGTACCAACGTGCCACACATCTTTGCTATCGGCGATATCGTCGGTCAGCCGATGCTGGCGCACAAAGGCGTTCACGAAGGTCACGTTGCCGCCGAAGTTATTGCTGGCAAGAAGCACTACTTCGACCCGAAAGTTATCCCGTCCATCGCTTACACCGAACCAGAAGTTGCATGGGTTGGTCTGACTGAGAAAGAAGCGAAAGAGAAGGGCATCAGCTACGAAACCGCCACCTTCCCGTGGGCTGCTTCTGGCCGTGCTATCGCTTCCGACTGCGCTGATGGTATGACTAAACTGATTTTCGATAAAGAATCTCACCGCGTCATCGGTGGAGCGATTGTCGGTACCAACGGCGGCGAACTGCTGGGTGAAATCGGTCTGGCGATCGAAATGGGTTGTGATGCTGAAGACATTGCCCTGACTATCCATGCTCACCCGACTCTGCATGAGTCCGTTGGCCTGGCTGCAGAAGTTTTCGAAGGTAGCATCACCGACCTGCCGAACGCGAAAGCGAAGAAGAAATAAGTTTTTCTTTCTGACACCATCAAAAAGCGGCTTGTGAGTCGCTTTTTTTATGTTTGATGTTTATACCCTAACTAATTCGAGTTGTTTATATGCCACTAAGCTAACAGAAAGCCTGTAATATTCTACTCTTAACGATTCAGCTAATTTTTAATGTTGCTTTTTTGTAAACAGATTAACACCCCGCCAAAATCCTGCTATGCTGCCGACGCGGTAACGGGCATTTACCCTACAAACTGCTGTCTCACAGGAGCGTGAAGAGAATCGCCTACCGCATTTTACAATGAGAGCGAGGAGAACCGTCGTGCTAGAAGAATACCGTAAGCACGTAGCTGAGCGTGCCGCCGAGGGGATTGTTGCCAAACCCTTAGATGCAACCCAAATGGCCGCGCTGGTAGAACTGCTGAAAAACCCGCCAGCGGGTGAAGAAGAATTCCTGTTAGACCTGTTAATTAACCGCGTACCGCCGGGCGTCGACGAAGCCGCCTATGTGAAAGCCGGATTCCTTGCCGCAATCGCCAAAGGCGAAGCGACTTCTCCACTGGTTACCCCTGAGAAAGCTATCGAACTGCTGGGCACCATGCAGGGGGGGTACAACATTCATCCCCTGATTGACGCGCTGGACGACGCAAAACTGGCGCCGATTGCCGCTAAAGCGCTGTCCCACACTCTGCTGATGTTCGACAACTTCTACGACGTAGAAGAGAAAGCCAAAGCGGGCAATGCCTATGCTAAACAGGTGATCCAATCCTGGGCTGATGCGGAGTGGTTCCTGAGCCGTCCTCAGTTGGCTGATAAAATCACCGTGACTGTTTTTAAAGTCACCGGCGAAACTAACACCGATGACCTGTCTCCGGCTCCCGATGCCTGGTCCCGCCCGGATATTCCGCTGCACGCGCTGGCAATGCTGAAAAACGCCCGTGAAGGCATCGACCCGGATCAGCCTGGCACCGTCGGCCCGATTAAGCAAATTGAAGCACTGCAGCAAAAAGGTTTCCCGCTGGCCTACGTCGGCGATGTCGTGGGTACCGGCTCATCGCGTAAATCCGCCACCAACTCGGTGCTGTGGTTTATGGGCGACGATATTCCAAATGTGCCGAACAAACGCGGCGGCGGTCTGGTTCTTGGCGGCAAAATTGCGCCTATCTTCTTCAACACCATGGAAGATGCTGGCGCGCTGCCGATTGAAGTGGATGTCAACAACCTGAACATGGGCGACGTGATCGACGTTTATCCGTTTAAAGGTGAAGTGCGTAACCACGAAACCGACGAACTGCTGGCGACCTTCGAGCTGAAAACTGACGTGCTGATCGACGAAGTGCGCGCTGGCGGCCGTATCCCACTAATCATTGGTCGTGGTCTGACCACCAAAGCGCGTGAAGCGTTAGGCCTGCCGCACAGCGATGTTTTCCGTCAGGCGAAAGATGTGGCTGAAAGCAGTCGCGGATACTCTCTGGCGCAGAAAATGGTTGGCCGCGCTTGCGGCGTTGCGGGTGTTCGTCCGGGCGCTTACTGCGAACCAAAGATGACCTCCGTGGGCTCTCAGGACACCACCGGCCCGATGACTCGTGATGAGCTAAAAGACCTGGCATGCCTGGGCTTCTCTTCCGACCTGGTGATGCAGTCTTTCTGTCATACCGCTGCTTATCCGAAGCCGGTTGACGTTACCACGCACCACACCCTGCCGGACTTCATTATGAATCGTGGCGGCGTATCGCTGCGTCCTGGCGATGGCGTTATTCACTCCTGGCTGAACCGTATGCTGCTGCCTGATACCGTGGGCACTGGCGGTGATTCGCATACCCGTTTCCCGATTGGTATCTCCTTCCCGGCAGGCTCTGGGCTGGTGGCGTTTGCCGCAGCAACCGGCGTCATGCCGTTGGATATGCCGGAATCGGTACTGGTACGCTTTAAAGGCAAAATGCAGCCGGGCATTACCCTGCGCGATCTGGTTCATGCGATCCCGCTGTATGCGATCAAACAGGGGCTGCTGACTGTTGAGAAGAAAGGCAAGAAAAACATCTTCTCCGGCCGCATTCTGGAGATCGAAGGTCTGCCGGATCTGAAAGTTGAGCAGGCGTTTGAGCTGACTGATGCCTCCGCCGAGCGTTCCGCTGCGGGCTGTACCATTAAGCTGAACAAAGAGCCGATCGTTGAGTATCTGACCTCGAACATCGTCCTGCTGAAGTGGATGATCGCGGAAGGTTATGGCGATCGCCGTACGCTGGAGCGTCGTGTTCAGGGCATGGAAAAATGGCTGGCGGATCCGCAACTGCTGGAAGCCGACGCGGATGCAGAGTATGCGGCAGTGATCGATATCGATCTGGCTGATATCAAAGAGCCAATCCTCTGCGCGCCGAACGATCCTGACGATGCGCGTCTGCTGTCCGATGTGCAGGGCGAGAAGATCGATGAAGTGTTTATCGGCTCCTGCATGACCAACATCGGCCACTTCCGCGCGGCCGGTAAGCTGCTGGACAATCACAAAGGCCAACTGCCGACTCGTCTGTGGGTGGCACCGCCAACCCGTATGGATGCCGCGCAACTGACTGAAGAAGGCTACTACAGCGTGTTTGGTAAGAGCGGTGCGCGTATTGAAATCCCAGGCTGTTCCCTGTGTATGGGTAATCAGGCGCGCGTTGCCGACGGTGCGACGGTAGTTTCTACCTCAACCCGTAACTTCCCGAACCGTTTAGGTACCGGCGCTAATGTCTTCCTGGCCTCTGCGGAGCTGGCGGCAGTTGCCGCGCTTATTGGCAAACTGCCTACGCCGGAAGAGTACCAGACCTATGTTGCTCAGGTGGATAAGACCGCAGCGGATACCTACCGTTATCTGAACTTCGACCAGTTGGGTCAGTACACTGAGAAGGCTGACGGGGTTATTTTCCAGACCGCGGTGTAATGCGATAAGTCAGAGCTGTATATAATCCCGCCAATGCCCGGTGAACTTTGCGTCACCGGGCATTTTTATTTCCAGCCCCTCCGCCCGCGACGCTTTTTTTCTTCCTTCCTGCTGCGATAATGACAGTATGGGTACAGTGCAGCGGTGACGCACTGCCCTTGCAGAGGAAAAGACTATGGATTACGAATTTCTGCGCGATATTACCGGAGTGGTAAAGGTGCGAATGTCGATGGATCATGAGGCGATCGGCCACTGGTTCAATGAAGAGGTTAAAGATAACCTTGCCCTGCTGGATGAAGTGGAGCAGGCCGCGCGCACCGTCAAAGGCAGTGAACGTTCCTGGCAACGTGCCGGCCATGAATACACGTTATGGCTGGATGGCGAAGAAGTGATGATCCGCGCCAATCAGCTGGATTTTTCCGGCGATGAGATAGAAGAGGGAATGAGCTACTATGACGAAGAGAGTTTGTCGCTATGCGGTGTGGAAGACTTTCTTCAGGTAGTGAAAGCATATCGAAAATTTGTAGGTCAATCCTGAGCAATTTTAATCATTTTCATGGCCGGACATGTATGTCCGGCTTTTTTTTATCCTGAACGCTCTCGGTTGATTTTTATTAATCATTTTAAAACTGTGATCTGGTGCGTTTGTGAAGTTTATTTGATTAAATATAATCTTTGTGATTTTATTTAATCACAGTATAACAACAGGCGGGAAGACCATGAACATCAAGAAGGCTATAGAACGTGTACCTGGCGGCATGATGGTTGTGCCACTGGTGATCGGTGCCATTATCAATACCTTTGCCCCGCAAGCGCTTGAGATCGGCGGGTTCACCACCGCGCTGTTTAAAAACGGCGCAGCGCCACTGATTGGCGCCTTCCTGCTCTGCATGGGGGCGGGGATTAGCGTGAAGGCAGCACCACAGGCACTGTTGCAGGGCGGTACGATTACGCTGACCAAGCTCCTGATCGCCATTGCGATTGGCCTCGGCGTGGAACAACTCTTCGGTGCTGAAGGGATCTTCGGCTTAAGCGGCGTGGCGATCATTGCTGCGATGAGTAACTCGAATGGCGGGCTTTACGCCGCGCTGGTTGGTGAGTTTGGTAACGAGCGTGATGTGGGAGCGATCTCCATCCTGTCTCTGAATGACGGGCCATTCTTTACGATGATCGCGCTGGGCGCGGCGGGAATGGCGAACATTCCGATCATGGCGCTGGTTGCAGTGCTGGTTCCGCTGGTGGTGGGAATGATCCTGGGTAACCTCGATCCCAACATGCGAGACTTTCTGACCAAAGGCGGCCCGCTGTTGATTCCATTCTTCGCTTTCGCGCTGGGCGCAGGGATCAACCTTGAAATGCTGCTGCAGGGCGGTCTGGCGGGTATTCTGCTCGGCGTGCTGACCACCTTCATCGGCGGTTTCTTTAATATTCGTGCCGACCGTCTGGTGGGCGGAACCGGGATCGCTGGCGCGGCGGCATCCAGTACCGCCGGAAACGCCGTGGCGACGCCGCTGGCGATTGCTCAGGCCGATCCCTCTCTGGCAGAGGTTGCCGCCGCGGCCGCACCGCTGATTGCCGCATCGGTGATCACCACCGCGATTCTGACGCCTGTCCTGACCTCGTGGGTTGCTAAGAAACAAGCGCGTCAGGTCGCTGAGGAGAAAAAAGCATGAAGATGATCGTTATCGCCGACGACTTTACGGGCTCTAATGATACCGGTGTGCAGTTGGCAAAGAAGGGGGCGCGCACAGAAGTGATGCTAACGCCGGATCAAAAACCGTCGCGTCGCGCTGATGTGCTGGTGATCAACACAGAAAGCCGCGCTATGCCTGCAACGAAGGCCGGGAAAGCAGTAGCGCGGGCGTTAGCACCATGGTGCGATGGTGATACGATCCCGCTGGTTTACAAGAAAATCGACTCCACTTTCCGCGGTAATATTGGTGCTGAAGTGACGGCGGCAATGCGTGCTGCAAACCGGACGCTGGCAGTGATCGCGGCGGCTATCCCGGCAGCCGGGCGCACCACCCGCAACGGATTATGTCTGGTCAACGGTACGCCACTGCTGGAAACCGAATTCGCCAGCGATCCGAAAACCCCCATTATTTCCTCACGCATTGCGGCGTTGATCGCGCTGCAAAGCGATACCCCGGTCCATGAAGTGTCGCTCGAAGACGTTCGTCGGGGGCAATTGAGCGCCCTGTTGACGGCTTTTTCAGCCGAGGGTGAATGCATGGTGGTGGTAGATGCAGTGGAAGACCGCGATCTGTTGTTGATTGCGCAGGCGATTTGTGAACAAAAAGAGATGCCGCTGTTGGTTGGCGCTGCCGGGCTGGCGAATGCGCTACCGGTCAGAACGTTCATGCAGGAAAAGCAGGCGCTACCGGTACTGGTGGTGGCCGGGTCGATGAGCGAAGCCACGCGGCGGCAGGTTGAAAAAGCGCTCTGCCAGGCACGCGCCAGCGTCGTGGATATTGATGCATCGCGGCTGGCCTCGGCGCAGGCTGAACAGGAAATGGCCGCGGCAGTTGAACAGGCCTGTGCGCTGCTCAGTCGTCAGCAGCACACCATTTTACGTACCAGCCGGAGTGCGGACGATAGGCAGATGATCGACGGCCTGTGCGCTCAGGCAGGCGTGAGCCGCCAGCAGCTTGGTGAGATGCTTAGCGAACACCTCGGGAGGATTACGCTGCGCATTATCGAACAGGCACGTATTGGCGGACTGTTTCTGACCGGAGGAGATATTGCTACCGCGGTCGCCGCCGCGCTCGGGGCGGAAGGCTATCGCATTCAGAGTGAGGTGGCGCCCTGTATTCCCTGTGGGACGTTCGTTAATAGTGAAATCGACGATCTGCCGGTTATCACTAAAGCAGGCGGATTCGGTTCAGACAGCACCCTTTGTGATGCGCTTTATTTTATTGAGGAGATGTACAGTGGTAACTAAAACAATTGCGATTACGATGGGCGACCCGGCGGGCATTGGTCCGGAAATTATTGTTAAAGCGCTTTGTGAAGACGAGCTCAACGGCGCGCCGCTGGTGGTGGTAGGGTGCCTGAAAACCCTGCAACGTCTGCAGGGTAAAGGGCTGGCGGAAGGCGTCACCTTTCGCGCGATTGCCAGGGTCGCGGAGGCGCGATTTACGCCTGGCGTGATTCATGTCATCGACGAACCGCTGGTCCAGCCAGGCGCGCTGGAGCCGGGTAAAGTGCAAGCCCAGGCGGGCGATCTGGCCTACCGCTGCGTGAAACGGGCGACGGGGCTGGCGATGAAAGGCGACATACACGCCATCGCGACCGCACCGCTGAATAAAGAAGCGCTACATCTGGCCGGACACAATTACCCTGGTCATACCGAGCTGCTGGCGACGCTGACTGAAAGCCGCGATTACGCCATGGTGCTGTACACCGACAAGCTGAAGGTCATTCATGTCTCGACCCACATTGCGTTGCGCAAGTTCCTCGATACGCTTAATGGTCAGCGCGTGGAGACGGTCATCGGCATCGCGGATCGCTTCCTGAAACGCGTCGGCTTCGCCCAGCCGCGCATTGCCGTTGCCGGGGTCAATCCCCATGCGGGCGAAAACGGTCTGTTTGGCGATGAAGAAATACGCATTGTGTCGCCAGCCATAGAAAGCATGAAAGCGAAGGGAATCCATGTTTACGGACCCTGTCCGCCGGACACCGTGTTTTTACAGGCGTACGAGGGGCAATATGACATGGTGGTGGCGATGTACCACGATCAGGGACATATTCCGCTCAAACTGCTTGGCTTCTACGATGGGGTGAATATCACTGCTGGTCTGCCGTTCATCCGCACCTCTGCCGATCACGGTACCGCGTTTGATATAGCCTGGACGGGAAAAGCAAAATCTGAGAGCATGGCCGTATCGATTAAACTGGCAATGCAACTGGCGTAATTTCCTGTTATGAAAGGACAACACCGTCTGGATAAGATTGTGGCGTATTTGAAAAATCATACGCTGGTGACCGTGGAACAACTGGTGGATGCGGTAGAAGCATCACCTGCAACAATACGACGCGATCTGATCAAACTGGATGAGCAGGGCGTGATCAGCCGCAGCCACGGCGGTGTTGCCTTACGGCGCTTTGAGCCTTCTCAGCCTACAACCAATGAAAAACAGTTACGATCGCCTGCGGAAAAGCGGGCGATTGCACGTTTTGCCGCCTCGATGGTGCAGGCGGGCGACGCGGTGGTGCTGGACGCCGGCACCACCATGCTGGAGCTGGCAAAATGCCTGACCCATCTTCCGCTCAGGGTGATCACAGTCGATCTGCATATCGCTCTGTTTTTATCCGAGTTCCGCCAGATAGAAGTGACCATAGTAGGTGGCCGCATTGATGACAGCAGCCAGTCCTGTATCGGCGAGTTTGGTCGCAAAATGTTACGTAGCGTCTATCCCGATATCGCTTTCATGAGCTGTAACAGCTGGAGCGTGGAAAAGGGCGTGACGACTCCGACGGAAGAAAAGGCAGGACTGAAGCAAGAGATTATTGCCAACGCTCAGCGCAAGATCTTACTGGCCGACAGCAGCAAATATGGTGCCCACTCGCTGTTTAACGTTGCTCCGTTGAGTCGCTTCACTGACATTATTACCGATGTGAGTTTGCCTCTTCCCGTTCAGGCTGAGCTGAAAGCGCAATCCGTTGCCCTTACGTTGGTACAGCCTGAATTTTAAGGATACCGCTGCCCGATACGTTGTTACACGCTCGGGATGTTACGTCCGTAGTAGATTTCGCGCATCTCTTTCCAGAGCAGGTCGGTAATAACCTTACGCTCTTCTTCGCTCAAATCTTCCGGCTTCGTGTGGAACATATAGTGCTTAAGGTCGAACTCCTTCAGCAGCATTTTGGTATGGAAGATATTTTCCTGATAAACGTTCACGTCCACCATGTCATACAGAGATTTCATATCCTCGGACATGAAGTTCTGAATAGAGTTGATTTCATGGTCGATGAAGTGCTTCATGCCGTTCACATCGCGAGTAAAACCGCGAACGCGATAATCGATGGTGACGATATCGGATTCTAGCTGGTGAATCAGATAGTTCAGGGCCTTCAGAGGTGAAATGACTCCACAGGTTGAGACTTCAATGTCGGCGCGGAAGGTGCACAGCCCGCCTTCAGGATGGCTTTCCGGGTAGGTGTGAACGCAGATATGGCTTTTATCGAGATGCGCCACTACGGTTTCCGGTAGTGGACCCGGATGCTCTGTCTGATCGATAAGTTGCGGATCGACAGGCTCTTCGCTGACCAGTATCGTCACGCTGGCACCCTGCGGCTCATAATCCTGACGTGCGATATTGAGAATATTGGCGCCGATAATTGAACAGGTCTCTGATAAAATTTCGGTCAGGCGGTTGGCGTTATAGAGTTCGTCAATATAGGCGATGTAGCCATCACGCTCCTCTGCCGTTTTCGCGTAGCAAATATCATAAATGCAAAAACTCAGACTTTTGGTCAGATTGTTAAAG
>DASYFN010000112.1:0-20668 GCA_036498385.1 Klebsiella sp. | reverse complement strand
GGTGAAGACCGTGTACTGCTGAGTCAGAGAGAAGCGCTGTACCGTGAGGCCAGGGAGCGTCATCCGGAACGCTGGTCGCGCGGTACGCGGAACTGGCAGTGGAAAGCGGAGGTCATGCTGAACCCGGAGCGGGAAAAGCAGACCGCATAAATCAAGTCAGGGGTGACAACTTCGTTGACACTTACCGCCCCCGCCCAGCCCACCATTGAGGTATAACCGAGCGCACGACATAAAAAAGACGCGGGGCGCGTCGTATGTCGCCTGTAACATTCCTCAGGGTTCCAATCCCGGCACCTGATTTTGCAGGTACAGGGTAAGGATACTGCTATTGGGAGTGGGCGGCAAGTAGCACTTTCTGAAGGTGGCTCACAACTTACTAAAACAACTTGTTATTTCCTGTCTTACAGTGTTTATTAAATCATTCAGCATACTTAGAAGGTTACGAATATTTATTTCAAGGAGAGAAAGTGCATTCTACAGAATATGCAATTCAACAAGCTCTTTACGCAGTCGGTACATCTCCGACACGTAGTGAAGCTCTTGCCGATAGGTTGAAAGTATTCAGAATCCCGTAATCAGGTTTAATTCTATTTCTGTATATTTTTAATAAATTCATAGTAATACCACAAATTGGGTTCGCAAAAGAGCATGAAAGAAATCGACAAACAAGACTTTTTCTATTGGAATTCTAACGATGAGGTCAGGCATGATGAAGATAAACAACCTGAAGAAAATATATTCCAAGAGGAGCCTAGATTAGACAAGGATACGGATCCTAATGCATTTTTAGTTACCTTGCAGCCCTCCATCATAAACGGTGAAGATTGCGTTGAAATTTATGCACACGGTGAAACACGTTCTTTTACAAATGGTGAAATGGTCAAACGTACAGAGCTTCTTGCCCGTGTAACAGAAAAAGAACTCACGATGTATCCTTTAGTAGCAGCATCGTATAGGAGTGAATTTCTTGAACCTAAATATGACGAAATCACGTCCATTGTCATCATTGCTGAAGAACTAGTGCCATGGGCGGTGCCCAAATCAATTGAAGAATTTGATGATAAGATACTAACCCGTTTGCCTATTGGCTTCGGTCGGCATGCTAAATATGGTTTGGGAGTAAAATGGAAGTATAGACTTATACCCGAAGCTATACTCGAACTTATTGGAGTAACAACGCTGATTATCGAGTCTGGGAATAGTGCGAGTGCCGACCTCCCAAACTTTAGGCTTGGCATTGAGCGATTTAAGGCTATTCGGCAATCTATTGACACTATTGCTGATAAAGCCACTAAGCGTTCATTACGTGATCGGCGGCTGGCTGCTTACAACGCAACGCTCAATATTGCGCTTCCAGACCAATTTGAGCGTCGTTTTCCAGAAATGAAACCGGGCGAAATTTATGAGCTTGTCCAATTGCACGGTCACAGTTCTAGCCGTTCAGCTAAGGATCGACTCGCCGTTACTAAAATTATTCGAGATGACGCTGAGAAAATCGCTACAGAGCAACCATCCGAACTACTACAATTAAAAACTGTCATAGAACAAGTCACTTTGAAAGAGCTTATCAATAAGTTTGGGATAATGCTATCGAAAGACCTAGCTGAAAAGAAGTGGCAAGCTTTTTTTAAAGCCAATCCATTCGTTCTCAGTCTAGCTTTCCCGTATCCCGTTATTTTATTTCAGGATGAGGCTAATGTCGGCGGAACGACTCTTCGCGGCAACGGAGAAAGTATCGTAGATTTCCTGATGGCTCAGCGCTTTACTGGAAACTTAGCTCTTATTGAGATCAAGCGTCCATCCACAAGACTTGTAGATGCAAAGCCCTACCGAGGTGACCTGCATGCCCCATATAAAGAGCTGACGGCCTCAATCTCACAGGTCCTTGATCAACGAGCACAACTACTGCACCACTTTGCTGCTAAGAAATCCCAAGACAGAGCTATGAATGAAATACACGTATCCTCCGTAAATTGCATCGTCATTATCGGCTCAATGCCAGAGGAACATGCACAAAAACGTTCCCTTGATTTGTTTCGGCACTCCTTAAAAGATGTCGTAGTGATCACATTCGATGAGCTTCTGGAAAAACTCAAAGAACTTCAACGAATTATGTGTGCAACTGCAATAGATAATGTTTATATTTCGGGATGTATCCCCTGATTCTGATATTGAAGAAAGTAACCAAGACGTATCTCTATAAATGGTAGTCATTCTGGTGGTCTTGACAACCCCAACTTTTAGGTTTAGCTTACCAATCAGCCAGTTACTGGCTAAGGCGATCCCAGTCAGAGAGCCAATTTAAGGGAAGCAGACATTCACTGACGTCTGCTTTCTGAATTTCTATCAGTTGGTTATCCTTTCTTTTACGTTCATCCTCGCTCACTAAACACCACTCGAAGCCATACCCATCTGCTGGTAAAAATGTTGGTAATGGTAGTTCGATTGTGTTTTTATCAACAGATGGAGCATAGGGCCAGACTTTACCGACGGACAGCTCAGTATTGCTGGTGAAATTGGCCGCAAAGCGTTTGGCCAGATCCTGTAAAATCGCCTGACAATCGCGCCAGCGAAGAAAACAGGCTTGACGCCAGTCCCCCCTTCTCATGACAACATTCCCTGTCGGCGGTTAATCATGGAACCCATCATTTGCCGACACCCGGCGCCAACCGGATGCCAGCACGTCATATGTATCAGAGTAAGCCGCTGAGCAAACCTATTCCCAGCAAGGATGAACCACCGCCGATCAACCGCGGCCACCAGACATGGGCGCGTGAAGAGGCCAACAGATAGCCGATCCCCAAACCAAACAGATGGAGTAACGCCGTCGCGATCACCATACCGGAAAGCGCCGCCACCGAATGAGAAAGCTCCGCGCCGTGAGCCAAACCGTGGAAAATGGCAAAGGCGCCAATGATCAGCGATCCGGTAACCGCCGACAGTTTCAGCCGCAGGGCTACCATCAACCCAATCCCCAACAGCGAGGCGGCCACGATCAGCTCAGTACCAGGCACCGTCACGCCAGCCATGCCGATCAACGCGCCGGTCAACAGCAAGCCAGCGAACGCCAACGGCGCCAGCCACCACTGCTTGGTGTTCATGGCACTCCAGATCCCTACCAGGATCATGGCGACCAGATGATCCAACCCGGTAAGTGGGTGGATAAAGCCCTCAGTAAAACTTAAAACATGATGAACGCCGCCATCATGGCCAACGTGAGCAAAAGCCAGCATCGGAAAGAGCGCCAGTGTTGATACAGCCACAGCTTTGACATTAATTCGCATAGTGATCACCAAAATAGTTTTACCCTTGCAACCTGAAGTCGATTGGGCAGACAGTATTGTTAACGTGAAGTCTCATTTTTAGATATATACAATAGGTTATGCTATAGAGTCATCCTTGTGAAAGCCCGAAGAAATCTGTTACGCCTGGCGGGCGGCAGCGATCAGCGCCTGCCCCAGCGCCAGCCCCCCATCGCCCGCAGGCAAGCGCGACGGTAGCAAAACCCGCACCCCCTGGAGTTGTTGTAGCAACAACTGTCGTAACAGTGCGTTATGTAAGACTCCGCCGGACAGCACGACGGTATTGATACCATATTGTTGCGTAGCGCGACGCGCCATTACCGCAAAACCCTGAGCCAACGCAAAATGAAATGCGTAGGCTCGCTGCGCCGGAGAGGCCTGATAACCAAGCCATTGCCGCCAGAAGGTAGCCAAATCCAACTCATTGCCGAGCAACGGTAAAGTAACAGGGGGAAGATGATGCGGACTCTGTTGCGCCAGCGCCTCCAACCGACAGGCGGCTTCCCCTTCCCAGGATATTTGCTGCGGTACGATCTGTAAAGCGGCGGCCACCGCATCAAACAAGCGCCCTGCGGATGAAGCCAAGGGCGAATTGATCTGCCGTTCGATCGCCCGAGCCAGCATGGCCGCCTGCGGTTGAACAATAGCCGCAGCCTCTGGTAGCCCTTGCCAATGGGGAACAAAGCGCAAGAACTGAGCCAGCAGGTTACGCCACGGCTGGCGCGCGGCAAGATCGCCCCCTGGCAGAGCCACCGCAGGCAGCCCCCCCAGGCGTTCGCAATGCTGATAATCCGCCAGCAAACATTCACCACCCCACAATTGCCCCTCCAGGCCATAGCCCAGGCCATCCAACGCCAGGCCGATCACCTTGCCGCCACCGCGCGGCCAGGCATGTTCCGCCATACAGGAAACCAGGTGAGCGTGATGATGAAGCGTTTCCACCCAGGGGATGGCCAGTTGCCTGGCCCAGGCTTTCCCCTCCTGGTGGCTGAGATAACCAGGATGAGCATCAATGGCGATCGCCTGAGGTGCCACGCCGTAGATTTCCCCGAATAGCGTCATCAGTTGCCGTTGCTGTTGCCGGGTAGCCTCATCACCCAACGATCCCAGGTGCTGGCTGATCACCGCACGGTCATGCCACAACAGGCAGAAGGTATTCTTGCTGTCTGCGCCGAGCGCTAAAATGGCCGATTGGGCGGTAAAGCCGGGGGGAAGTTCCATCGCATCAGGTACGTAGCCACGCGCCCGACGCAACATCTCCGTCCCCTGCTGGTTAAGCCGCAGCAACGAATCATCGGCCCGTTGTATAATTTCGCGATTATGCAGCAACCAGACGTCGGCAATTCCGGCCAATTCTGCCAATGCCTGTGAATTGGTTAACGCCGGAGGTTTGCCAGACTGGTTGCCCGAAGTCATCACTAATGGATGAGCGACCTGTTGCAGCAACAAATGCTGCAACGGATTAGCCGGCAACATCACCCCGACTTCGTTCAACCCCGGCGCTATTTCGTGACACAACGGACTATTCGGATGAGCGGGAACCAGGACTATCGGCGCAGCAGGGCTGCGCAGCAGCTTAGACAACGCGGTAAATTCGGCTGGTTGCACGCACTCTTTCAACCAATCGGTATCCGGCATCATCACCGCCAAGGGTTTGGCTGGCCGGTGTTTACGCTGACGCAGGCGCTGCACCGCTTGCGGATTGGTGGCGTCGCAAGCCAGATGGAAACCGCCAATCCCTTTCACCGCCACAATCTGCCCGGCGACCAGGGCGCGCGCGGCGAGTTGTAAAGCCAGGTCAGCGGCCGCGATCGCATTGCCAGAGGCGTCGCTTAGCCAAAGCTGCGGGCCGCAAACCGGACAAGCATTGGGTTGCGCATGGAAGCGGCGATCTGCGGGATCCTGATATTCGGCCTGACACTGAGGACACAGCGCAAAAGGCTCCATCGAGGTGTTGGGACGATCGTAGGGCATACGCCGAATGATGGTAAAACGCGGGCCGCAGTGGGTGCAGTTGATAAAGGGATATTGATAGCGGCGATTATCTGGCGAATTCAGTTCCGCCAGGCAGGCATCACAGGTGGCCGCATCCGCAACGATATGGGTATCCAACTGCCCCGCGCCGCTGCTGGCAATGATGAAAGCCGCCGGTTCTTGTAACCAGTTAAAGGGGTGCAAACTAACGCTGTCGACCCGTGCCAACGGTGGACACTCCAGCGGCAGCACTCGCAGAAACTCCGTGATGCCAGGTGATTGCCACAACGTGATGATGACGCCAGCGCCGTCATTGCTGACTTCGCCACGCAGGCCAAACCGTTTGGCCAACAGCCAGATATAAGGGCGAAACCCTACCCCTTGCACCTTGCCCTTGACCCGCAGGCTAAGGCCGTTGCTGCTGGCCGTTATCTGCGATTCGTACGGTTCAATATCTACCATCGCGTCTTGTTTCTCCTTTGAGCCTGGCGATATCTCTTCTCCTCGCCCCACTCAAGCAATCGCCCACTAACAAATACGCGGTAAAGGTTCATCCAGCGGCAGATCCAGGCGGCGGGAAACCCCGAACAGCCCGGTGAGGCTTACCTGCTGCTGCTCAGTCGTATGGCCAATAACGGCCGCATCCTGTCCCAACGGATGCTGGCGCAGCGCCGCAAGCACCTCATTCTCCGCTTCTGGCGCCACGACCAGAACCAGCTTGCCCTCATTGGCAAAATTGAGCGCGTCCAAACCCAGCAGTTCGCAAATTCCCCTCACCGCTGGCTTCAAGGGCAATGCCGCCTCGGAAATGGCCATGCCGCAGCCGCTGGCCGCCGCAAATTCATGCAACACCGCCGTAACGCCGCCGCGAGTCGCATCACGCAAGGCCCGTACCCCGGTAATCGATACCAGTGGAGCAATCAGCGGCGCCAACAGCGCGCAATCGCTGCCTAATTCGCTTTCCAGGCCAAGCCCTTCGCGCAGGTTCAGAATGGTCGCCCCATGATCGCCAAGCGTACCGCTGACAATGATACTGTCTCCCTGGCGGATATGCGCCGTTCCCCAGTGGACGCCAGCCGGGATCGCCCCAAAACCGGTGGTGTTGATAAAGATTTTGTCCACCGCGCCACGGGGAACCACTTTGGTATCGCCGGTGACGATCTGGATGCCGGCCTGCTGCGCTGTGTCAGCCATTGACTGCACGACGCGCTCCAATGTGGCATACGGCAACCCTTCTTCCAGGATCATAGCGCAACTCAGATAACGCGGCTGCGCGCCGCTGACCGCCACGTCGTTAGCAGTACCGCACACCGCCAGTTTGCCGATGTCTCCACCGGGAAAGAAAATAGGGTCAATGACGTAGCTGTCGGTGGATACGGCCAGCCGGTCACCCATTGCGGCAAGGTCACTCAACGTAATGCGCGCCTGATCTTCTCGCGCATTCAACGCCGGATTGGCGAAGGCCTGGAGAAACAGCTCCTCAATCAGAGACTGCATGGCGCGCCCGCCGCTGCCATGGGCCAGTGTAATTTCCCGCTCTTGATTTTTACCCGGCATTACGCGGTCTCCCTTCGATACTGATAATAAGCTGAGCAGGCCCCTTCCGATGAAACCATCAGGGCGCCAAAGGCGTTCTGCGGCGTACATTGCTGGCCAAACAGCGGGCATGCATCCGGCTTGCAACGCCCGGTCAACACATCACCGCAGCGCGAACGCGGATCGTCCGCCACACGCTGTACCTGCGGCTTAAAACGCAATTCGGCATCAAAATCCGCATACTCCGGTTTCAGTTGTACGCCGGAGTGAGCGATCTCGCCAAGCCCGCGCCATTCGCTGCTTTCCTTAAGGCAAAACACGTCCTCCATTGCCCGTTGGGCCAGGATATTCCCCTGCTCAGAAACGATACGCCGGTATTGGTTCTCTACCGTACAGCGGCCATCGCGTAGCTGCTCCAGCAACATCGCCAGACCTTGCAGAATATCCAGCGGTTCAAAACCGCTCACCACCAGTGGTTTATGGTAATCAGCGGCGATAAATTGGTAAGGCGCGTTGCCGATCACCATGCTGACATGGCCCGGTGCCAGAAAACCGTCGATACGTACGTCCGGCTGCTGCAACAGACTCAGCAAGGTAGGCGTGAGGGTAATGTGCTGGCAGAATAAGGTGAAGTTACGCAGTTGGCGCAACCGGGCCTGTTGCAGCGTCAAAGCACTGGCGGGCATGGTGGTTTCAAATCCCAGAGCAAAGAACACCACTTCACGCTGCGGATTCTCGGCCGCCAGTTGCAAGGCATCCAGCGGCGAATATACCACCCGGATATCCGCGCCACGGCGACGGGCATCCAGCAAAGAGCCATTGCGCCCCGGCACACGCATCGCATCCCCGTAAGTGCAGAAAATCACCTCCGGATGTGCGGCAATTTCCAGGCAGCTATCAATGCGCCCCATCGGCAATACGCAAACCGGGCAACCGGGTCCGTGGACAAACTCCAGGTTGTCCGGCAGCAAGCGATCGAGCCCGAATCTGAAAATCGCATGGGTATGCCCCCCACAGACCTCCATGATTTGCAACGGCAAACGCTGCGGCTGAGGAATCGACAACATCAGCTTTTCGATACGCCGTAACAACGCATTGCACAATGCCGGATCGCGAAACTCATCAACGTAGCGCATCGGCGTCCTCTTCACCCCGTTCAAGCCCGACAGCGCGCATATGCTCCAGGGCGGCCAGCGTTTCCAGCGCTTCCTGCTCGTCGAGCAGGCTCATGGCGAACCCCACATGCACCAGCACCCACTGGCCGATTAATGCCTGCGGTGACCCCTCGCAGACCAGCGCAATGTTGATCCTGACGGCCACCCCGCACACATCGGCCCAGGCCAATTGGTGGATATCCTCCCCCACCGCAGTCACTTTACCGGGCACGCCGAGGCACATTATTGCTCCTCCAACCAGTTCAGCCAGAGATCCATCCCTTCGCCGCTGATGGCGGAAAGCGTAATCACCTGGATAGCCGGATTGACCTGACGAGCAAAGGCGATGCATTTTTCAACGGAGAAATTCACATAAGGCAGCAGATCGATCTTGTTGATGATCATCAACGTCGCGGCGGCAAACATATGGGGATATTTCAGCGGTTTGTCTTCTCCTTCCGTCACCGACAGCACCGCAATTTTATGCCGTTCGCCTAGATCAAAACTGGCCGGGCACACCAGATTGCCGACGTTTTCAATAAACAGCAGGCTGTTGTCCTGCAACGCCAGGCGATGCGCCGCATCGTGCACCATTTGCGCGTCCAGATGGCAGCCTTTACCGGTATTTACCTGGATTGCCGGCACGCCGGTGGCACGAATACGCTCGGCATCATTAGTGGTTTGCTGATCGCCTTCAATGACCGCGCACGGGATCTTGCCGGCCAGGCGTTGCAGCGTAGTGGTCAGCAATGTGGTTTTACCGGAGCCCGGGCTGGAAACCAGATTCAGCACCAGAATATTCTGCGCTGAAAAATGTTCGCGGTTGTGCTCCGCCAGATGATTATTCTTGCTTAATACGTCCTGTTCAATCTGCACCAAACGGCGCTGCCCGATCCCTGGCGTATGGCTCCCGGCGGCCCCGCGGCCGTAGTGCAGATCTTGCGAATAGGGCTGAACCTCCGGTTTGAACGGCTCGGTATCTGCCACTCCGGCGTAGTGGTGATGAACATCCCCTTGGTGGTAATAATAGTGATGGTGATGGATCACCATGGCCGCATGCGGTGGATGTTCTTCGTGGTGGTGATGGCGATCATGATGGTGATGATGGTCGTGATGATGCCCATCATGATGCTCGTGATGGTGGTGCTCGTCTCCCTCGATGGTTTTTTCGCCGAAGCCGCAACCGCAAGTCGTACACATAGCCTTTTACCCCTTAAAATTATTCCACTTCCAGCTGCTTTAGCCGCAAGCTTTCACCACTCTCGACACGCAACGTGTGGCCACCGCACTGTGGGCAGCCTGCATCATGCCGTTCGATAAAAACGCTGGCGCTGCAATCCCAGCACCAGGCACGAGCCGGTTGGTAACTCAGCAGCAATTGGCAGCCTTCCGCCAGCGTATGGCGGCTGGCACTGGCAAAACTGAAACGCAGAGCATGCTCTTCGATACAGGATAGCGCCCCGATCTCAAGCCAGACCGCGGTCACCCGCCTGGCGCCGTGCTGCCGGGCCTGTTGCTCAATCAACTCCAGCGTGCTCAGGCACAGGCTGATTTCATGCATCGGCTTAATTCCCCTGCGGCAGACGGAATAACGCCCTGCGCCCCGGATTACTGGGGATGCTGCTATCCGCCACCGGCAATGAAAGCGCCATGCGGGCAGTGTGTTCCGCCAGCGCCACGGCCTGTTCCGCACTCAAGTGTTTATCCAGCGGCGACATCAATGAAGAAGCCAGGTACTGCCCACAACCCGTAATCTGGCCCACGGTAAAACGCACGTTGCCGCAAGGCAGGATCAACGCCAGTTTTTCACCCACCGCACGCGGCTGCCAAACCTGATCGGGGCCGGGCAACACCAGCAGGCTGAGCATCCAGGGCGTGAGCAGACTGCCTATCCACTGGCATTCAAACAGTTGGAACCCGCAAGCGCGCACCGGGATCTGCGGCTGGTAAAAAGGCAACTGGTGTATATCCCCAGCGGCGATCGCTTTAAACGCCTCTTCCAATTGCACGGCAGGACTCTGTTGAAAACCGCTAATCGCTGTCTGCATTGGCAACCTCTCTTGGCACGGCCACGACACCACTGTGTCGCAGCGCCGCCAAAACCTGCGCTAACGCAGCTTCAATCGCCTGGCTGACTACCGGCGTCAGGCCAATACCGGGCTCCAGCGATTCAGGCACGACCCCCACCAGCGTTAACCTTTGGGGGAACTCATCCGTCAACCGCAACGCCATCAGCACATCGGAAAGCCCCAGTTGATGAGGCGAAACCTTGCGGGTAAACAATGCCGGTATCTCCTCATCATGCAGCACCGCCACACTGCCTGGCACACTGCCGGTCAGCACCGCATCGGCCACAATCAGGTGATCGCGGTTGGCCATCGCCTCCATCAGTTCCATCCCCGATGTGCCGCCATCCAGCACCTCAACATGCGCAGGCAGGCTATAGCGCTGCTCAAGGGCTTCGACGATACGGACACCGACCGCCTCGTCACCCAATAGCAGATTACCTATACCTAATACCAAAATTCTCATTACAACACCTTAACTCTGGTCATTTCATTGCCAGTGGTATCGACAATATGCACCGCGCATGACATGCAAGGGTCAAAGGAGTGGATCGTTCGCACCACTTCCAGCGGTTTGGCCGGATCCGCTACCGGCGTTCCCACCAATGAACGTTCGTAGGGGCCAGGTTCATCGTTAAAGTTACGCGGTCCGGCATTCCAGGTTGAAGGCACCACCGCCTGATAATTGGCGATCTTGCCGTCTTTGATCACCACCCAGTGCGACAGCGCGCCGCGCGGGGCTTCAATAAAGCCAACGCCACGGATCTCGCCGGTTAACGGGATATTCGGCGGGATAAAGGTTTCATGGTCGCCGCTGCCAATATTGCTCACCAGCGCCTGCCACTGCTGGCCCAGGGTTTCATGCAAGACGCAAGCATGTACCGTGCGCCCGACAATCCGGCCCAGCGTGGACGGCAGTTGTTCGGCGCGCAACGGATTGCCGGTCAAGGTTTGGTAAGCGCTGTTGACCCTGGTAAAATATTTCTGGGTGGGTTGATGCTTGCCTTCCAGGCTGCACAGCAGCCAGGCCAGTGGCCCCATTTCCACCGCTTTGCCATAGAAGGTCGGCGCCTTGACCCAGGAGTATTTGCCGTCTTCCTGCCAGCCAGTGTAATTCGGCCGGGTCAAGCCTTCCCACGGCGCCAGCGGTTCATCATCCTGATACCAGGCATGCTTGCCGCTTTCCTCAATCCCCTTGACCAGATAATCATCGCGCTGGTTGGTTATCGGGCGGAATTTGCCGTTTTCCAGGTACCCCCCCGGCAGCAGGAACCGATCGCCTTTGCGGTCGGTTGGCAGTTCCGGCACGCAGAGGTAGCAATCCGCGCCTTTGCCGATGGTCAGCCAGCCCGGATAATGCGCGGCAATCACCGCGCTATCCACCAGGTAAACCTGCTCGATAAAATCACCAAGGCGATCGATAAAGGTTTTCAGATACATCAAGCGTTCAAGGTTCAGAACGCCTGGCGCATCCAGATTGATCGGGTTGGCCACGCCGCCCACCGCCAGGTTCTGGATGTGCGGCGTTTTGCCCCCCAGTATCGCCACTACCCGGTTGGCATCCCGCTGACATTCCAGCGCCTGCAGATAGTGGGCGACGGCGATCAGGTTAATCTCCGGCGGCAACGCCATGGCCGGATGCCCCCAGTAACCGTTAGCGAAGATGCCGAGTTGGCCGCTGGCGACCAAATCTTTAATCTTCTGCTGCACGCGGCTAAACTCGGCGGTGCTGTTCAACGGCCAGTTGGACAGGCCACTCAGCAAATCGGCAGCCTTTTGCGGATCGGCCTGCAAGGCGGAAGTCACGTCCACCCAGTCCAACGCGGAGAGCTGATAGAAATGCACAATGTGGTCGTGAATGCTGTGAGCCGCGGCAATGATATTACGGATGTACTGGGCATTGACCGGCACTTCCATCCCCAGCGCATTTTCCACCGCCCGCACGGAAGCCAACGCATGAATAGTGGTGCATACGCCGCAAATCCGCTGGACGATCATCCACGCATCACGCGGATCGTTACCCTGGACAATCTCTTCCATGCCGCGCCACATGGTGCCGGAAGACCAGGCTTTGGTAACCTTACCGTCTTCAATTTCGCAATCAATGCGCAGGTGACCCTCAATACGGGTAACGGGATCAATGGTGATGCGTTGGCTCATGCTCTACCTCTAACTGGTTGTTTTCATGCTTGTGTTGATGCGCAGGCAGCACCGGTAACAACCGGATCAACAGGATGTACGCACACACTTCAATTGCCACAAAGCCGATGGATATCAGCAGTTCGCTGGCCGTCGGAAAATAGCCGTAACCGTTGCCGGGATCGTAAGCCAGTAACGAGTAATTCAGCCGCCAGAACGACGCACCGCAAATCATGCTCAATGCGCCGAGAAACAGCAGACGTGAGTCACGACGGTTGCGCTTCCAGCGAAACATCACCAACGGCGCCATCATCAGCAGAATCTCGACCCAGAACGAGATGGCGAAACGATCGAAATGCCACAGGTAGGCCGTTTTGCTGCGCCAGATCAGTTCCCCGAAACGCAATACAATAAACAGCAGCAGGAAGATATCTATGATGTAAGTCAAGCGGGTAAATAGCGGCGCTTCGTTGGCCCCTTTGCCCCGCAGCCCTGCCTGCACCAGCGAGCCCTCGAAAATGACAATCGAGAACCCCAGAATGGCGGCGGTCAACAGCGAAAACAACGGCAGCATTTCGTAGCTTTGCCACAGCGGATGCACCTTGATACCTGCGGCGATCATCAACGATCCCATCGATGACTGGTGCATCGCTGGCAGCAACGCGCCCAGCGCAATCACAAAGAACATCACCTTGTTGAGCCACTTGAGCGACACCTTCCAGCCCAGACGTTCAAACAGGGCCGGGGCGAACTCCAACGCCACCACACCGATATAGATCGTCATGCAGACTGCCGTTTCAAACAGCACCGAGGACGTGTTGAAATGGCCGGGAATATAGAAGTACGGCAAGTTCCAGTAACGCCCCACGTCGATGGTGATCGATAGCCCCCCCAGCGAATAGCCGAACAGGCTGGCCAACAGCGCAGGCCGCACCAGCGGATGGTACTCGCCCCGGTTGAAGACATACACTGCCCAAGCCAAAGCCCAGCCGCCACAGGCTAAACCGGTCCCCACCAGCAGATCGAAGGCGATCCAGATGCCCCAAGGATAGCCGCCGTTCAGATCGGAAACGGAACCAAGCCCGAATACCAGACGCTTCATGATCAACAACAGGCAGAGCACCACAAAGGGGGCCAGCAACATTACCGGCCAGCTCACCAGTTTCCCGCCGAGCGGCTGCGTTTTATGCGTCGTCATGTTCATCTTCCTTCTTGTCGTGACGCTCATTACGCTGATTGCGTTGCACCAGGAAGGTGATCCCCGCCAGCGCGGCAAACGGCAGCACCATCCCCTTATACAGAGAATGCTGTATGTGCTCGGAACGCGCGCCGGTCGACAGCGCCTCCAGCGGCGGCAAACCCAGATTTTCGAAAGGCACGCCGGTCAGTACCAGCACCTGCGTTCCTCCCCCTTCCAGCTCGCCATACAGATGCTGTTGATAGTGCGGAACAGGATGTTCGTAACGATCATCGCCCTGCAACGTCTGGCGCGGGAAGCGGTAATTCTCGCCGGGTTTGGCTGCCAGGCGCTGTCTGGCCTCGGCCAGCAGTTGTTCGCGGGTGCCAAAGATCACCGCCCCGGTCGGACAGACTTCGACACACCCCGGCAAGCCGCCCTGATCCAACAGCTCAAGCCCCTTCTGGTTGCAAAGCTCGCATTTGTGGATCCGGCCGAACGGGTTGTCGTAGTCGTATTTCGGCACATTGAATGGGCATCCCACCATGCAGTAGCGGCAACCGGTACAAACATCCGGGTTGTAGTGCACAATGCCGGTTTTGGGGTCTTTACGCAGAGCCTGCACCGGGCATACCGAAACGCAGTTGGGATCGACGCAGTGCATGCACTGCTTTTTGATATAGGCATAGCCGTTATCCAACTGGTCTTTATGTTTACCGTCCCCGCTGGTCCATACCTGAATAATGTTGTTGGTATAAGGGCTGAGTTTATCGTTGTTCGACCAGGTGGCCTCATCGCCCGCATGGGCATAGGTTTCACCGTGCGGCTCATCAGTATGATTGATGCGCTGGCACTGGCTGACGCAGGCCTGACAGCCCACGCATAGGGTCGAGTCATACAGCATCCCCAACGCGTTCGGGATCGGAGCCTTATTTTCGGCCCCGGCCCGCACCGCTGGAGCGATCCCTGCCAGCATCGCACCGCCGGAGGCCAGTTTTAGAAAGTTACGTCGGTTCACGGCTTACTCCTTGCGCAACGGCTGCTCGTCATCTTTACGATGCGTTTTCTGTTGCCGCCCCAGCTCTCTCACCGCCATCAGGCTGACGCCCGCCACCAGGCCGACAACACCGCCGAGCAGCCCTATCGCGGTCGGGCTGACGTGGCCCCCTTCCCTGCTAAGTACTTCGGGCTTGGCACTGCGTGGGGTTGGATTTTCGACATTGGCCAGTTGGGCGATCCCTTTGGTAAAGCCGATGCCTTGTTCGTTACAGCCATAGCAAGGGTGGCCGATCCCGACGGGCCAAATGCCGCCGCCCACATCGCAGAACTCCAACGTCGAACAATTGCCGTAGGTTTCCGGCCCTTTACAACCAAGATGATAGAGACACCAACCCTGCCGGTGGCCATCATCGCCAAACTGCCTGGCAAAGCGCCCCGCGTCAAAGTGCGGGCGGCGCTCGCAGTTCTCGTGAATCAGACGGGCATAGGCAAATTCAGGTCGATTTTTCGCATCCAGCGCCGGGGGCCGTTGGTAGGTGATGATGTGGGCGACCGTCGCCAGGAAATTATGTGGATTAGGCGGGCAGCCGGGGATATTGATAACAGTCTTGCCAGGTAAAATCTCTTGCAGGCTGACCGCGCCGGTGGGGTTGGCGCCGCTGGATGGAACGCCGCCCCAGGCAGCACAGGAACCGATGGCGATCACCGCCGCGGCATGTTCCGCCGCATTACGGATATGTTCGACGATCGGTTTACCGGCCACCATGCAGTAGATCCCGCCATCTTTCATCGGAATGGAACCGTCTACCACCAGAACATATTTACCTTTGTACTGTTCAATAGCATGGTGTTTGTTCTCTTCCGCCTGTTCGCCGAAGGCAGCGGAGAGGACTTCGTGATATTCCATTGAGACGACGTCAAGCAATAAATTCTCAATAGTCGGGTGAGTGGCTCGCAATAATGATTCCGTACAGCCGGTACATTCCTGCGCGCCGATCCAGATGACCGGAGGCCGCTGAGGAGACGCCACCGAGTGGGCTATTTCGGCGGCGGCTTTACTACTTAGCCCCATGGTGGCGGCCAGCGCCGTACAAAGCTTCATAAAATCACGGCGATTAACTCCATCACGGAAAAATGTTTGATTTTCCCTTATCATTATTATTGATCCCCTATAGATAATCGATACCCGACCCGTAGATACTCTGTGCAAGTCGTTAATTTTTCGTTATTTGCAGCGAGTGTCGAGTTGATCTTTATCAACATTTAGTGAGGCAGACATTAATATTTGCGTAACATGAGTAAAATCGCTTCAGCAAAAAAAATTTTCCTTGCATAAATGGCTGGTGTTCAGTATTTTCTAAAGGTTTTAAATAAAAATAACTCTCATTATTCCCTTGTTAAGATTATTTCTCACCCTGGCTATTCAATGATTATTTAAAATTAACTATCGCCCTGGGTAATAGAATCAACGCGCTGATATAACCTTTTTGGTATTGCGCTGCCCGCCGCAAAACTTGTCGATAAAAAATCCGGATACTGTCCACTTACCGCAGCATCCCCAGCCTGTCTGGCCAACATCCTGGCTTTATTATCGTCCTTGACAGCAAAACCTGACTTCAAGCAAACATCTTTACTCGCACAGCGTTATACAAATAATTCGAGTTGCAGGACAAAACGGTTAACCGTTTTGAACAGCGCTTGCGCTGGCCCCGAAGGGGTGAGGCCGAAGGCCGAATCACGTGGCGACGCAATAAATTCCCAGGAACTTACGTAAGTCAAGTGACAGGGGTGAGCAAGGACAAATTCGTCAGGAACGAATTTGAACGCTGTTCCCAGCGCCCGTGAGGGCGAGGCCCAGGGATGGGCCGAGTATTGCCAACATACATGCAACGTGAAGTATGACGGATATATACCCATAAAGAGGTAATGATTTTTTCATCACGCCGGAAATAGGTGTTATGAATTACCAGGCACAATGAATAAGACACCAGTAACAAACAAAATTAATAACAATTCATTTTATTACGCCGAGCACCCGTTATTTTGGTAATGTCTCCAGGCACGTAAAAGTAAGCGAAAAATAGCGCGATCGCGACTTTCGGTCGCTACAAAAGCAGAACCCCACGTAAAAAGCGGGGTTCGTCAGCAGTCTGAAAACGGTTAATTATTTTCTCCTGCAACGCGAATTATTCAGGATACACACCATAAATGTCAGTGAATCAATGGAGATCACAGAAAAGCTATCGTGTGATCTCCCGGCAGGAGCGCGGCAAACTTACTGACCGCGCAGATCCAGCGCAACATCGACAATCATATCCTCCTGCCCGCCAACCATTTTACGTTTACCCAGCTCCACCAGAATATCGACGGTATTAAGATGGTATTTCTGTGCTGCCGCTTCAGCGTGGCGCAGGAAACTGGAGTAAACCCCTGCGTAGCCCAGCGCCAGCGTATCGCGATCCAGACGCACCGGGCGGGTCTGCAACGGACGCACAATTTGCTCGGCGGCGTCCATCAGACGATAGAGGTCGCAGCCATGTTGCCAGCCCAGTTTACTGGCTACCGCAATAAATGCCTCCAGCGGCGCATTACCCGCTCCGGCACCCATACCTGCCAGGCTTCCATCAATACGATCGCAGCCTTCTTCCACCGCCACCACGGAATTGGCCACGCCGAGCGCCAGGTTGTGGTGAGCGTGGATCCCCGTCAGCGTTTCAGGTTTCAGCACCGCCTTCAGCGCACGGAATCGCGCCCGAATATCTTCCATGGTCATGGCACCCGCGGAATCCACTACGTAGATACAGGTCGCCCCGTAACTCTCCATCAGTTGCGCCTGTCTGGCCAGATTCTGTGGCGTGGTCATATGGCTCATCATCAGGAAACCAACGGTATCCATGTCCAGCCGCCGCGCCTCTTCAATGTGCTGGCGTGAAATATCCGCCTCGGTACAGTGCGTGGCGACCCGCACAAGACGAATACCTGCGTCCCGGGCATTATGCAGATCATGAACCGTACCAATCCCCGGGATCAGCAACGTGGCCAGCGTGGCATGCGTCGTACATTCCGCCGCCGCCGCAATCATCTCCAGGTCTGAGTGGGCGCTGAATCCATAGTTAAAGCTGGAGCCTGCCAGTCCGTCGCCGTGAGCGATTTCAATGGAGTCCACTCCGGCCTGATCCAGCGCGCGCACCACTTCCCGCACCTGTTCCAGCGAATATTGATGCCGCACGGCATGGCTGCCGTCGCGCAGCGTGACGTCTGATATAAACAGTTTTTTCTCTGTCGTACTCATACCGGCTCCTTACAATAACCGTGTTTGTGCCAGACGCTCCGCACAGGCTTTTGCGGCAGAGGTCATGATATCCAGGTTCCCGGCATAGGATGGCAGGTAATGTGCAGCCCCCTCCACTTCCAGAAAGACAGAGGTTTTCAGGCCGGTCATCCGGCCCAGGCCTGGAACCATCAGCGGGTTAGCCTCGTCATACAGATCGAACTGGACTTTTTGTTTCAGACGATACCCGGGAACATAGTGCTGAATCGCGGCCGCCATTTTCTCCACGCTCATTTCGATGGCCGCCTGGTCGGCAGGATCACTGAGCGTAAATACCGTGTCACGCATCATGACCGGGGGTTCAGCCGGATTGAGGATGATGATCGCTTTACCACGCGTGGCACCGCCAACGATTTCGATGGCTCTGGAGGTGGTTTCTGTAAACTCATCAATGTTGGCACGCGTCCCGGGCCCCGCTGAGCGGCTGGAGATGGATGCCACAATTTCAGCGTAATGCACCTTCGTGACGCGGGATACGGCAGCCACCATTGGGATCGTAGCCTGACCACCGCAGGTCACCATATTGATGTTCGGCGCATCCAGCTGTTCTTCAAGATTAATCGCCGGAACAACATAAGGCCCGATAGCTGCTGGCGTCAGGTCAATCACCCGTATGCCATACTTTTGCAGCAACGGGTTATTGTACAGATGCGCCGACGCCGATGTGGCGTCAAAAACAATTTTGATATCGGAGAAGCCAGGCATTGCAATAAGACCTTCCACGCCCTTGTCGATTGCCGTGACGCCCATACGCGTTGCCCGCGCCAGTCCGTCTGAGGCCGGGTCGATCCCAACCAGAGCGGCCATTTCCAGATATTCGCCATAGCGCAGGATTTTGATCATCAGGTCAGTCCCGATATTCCCTGAACCGATGATGGCAACCTTCACCTTACCGTTGCTCATTTTTTGTCGCCTCCCGTCGCGTTACATTTCGCTTTACCGGCCACTCCCCAGTGCGCGCCCGGCAGCTCATAAATCAGCACCCGCACGCTTTCACGCGGGGCTCCCAGCGCCTGAACAGCGCCATCAGTGAGCGCTTCAATCAACTTCTCTTTTTGCGCTGCGCTGCGTCCTTCAATTAGATTGACCTGAATAATCGGCATGTTACAACCTTCGTCAATGTCAGATGGATAAGGGCGGAGGAGCCAGTCTGTCGCCGCCGCTCTGAATGGTGACAGGGGCCTGCTGTTGTCTGGACCGGCCCCCTGAAACACACTTACTCGCCGGTAAAGCGTACCGATAAGCTGCCCAGATGCTGATAGCTGACAGTGATACAATCGCCCGCGCGAACCGGGATCGCTTCAGTCATGCCACCGGTCAGAATCAGCGTCCCTGCCGGGATCTCGCTACCGCGGGCACCCAGCATATTTGCCAGCATCGCCACGCTGCTGGCGGGATGGCCCAGTACTGCTGAACCCGCTGCGGTGGCGACCACCTCACCGTTTTTTTGCATCACCACCCCCAGATTACGCAGATCCATGCCGATCGGACTACGGCTGTAGCCACCCAACACGTAACGTGCGGATGAGGTGTTATCCGCGATGACGCTTTTCAAATCAAAACGAAAATCTTTATAGCGGGAATCGATGACTTCCAGTGCTGGCAGAACGAAGTCGGTGGCAGCCAGCACATCACCAATATGGCAGCCCGGCCCTTTCAGCGGCCGCCGGGTGATAAAAGCAATTTCGGCTTCCACCTTAGGATGAATAAGCTGTGAGCAGGGAATTTCGCCGCCATCAGCCACTGAACCATAATCGGTAATAAAGCCGTGAATCGGTTCGGTAACCCCCATCTGCTTCATTTTGGCGTGGGAGGTCAGGCCCATTTTCAGACCGGTCACTTTCACTCCGCGCGCGACTTTGCGGGCACGGATGATATCCTGAATGGCGTAAGCATCTTCCCAGTCCATATCAGGATACTGGTCGGTAATTTTGCTGACTTCTCTTTGCTGAAGTTCGGCATCCTCCAGGTATGTTGCCAGTTGTTCACGCGTGCTCTGATTGAGATTCATGACATTCCCCTTGCTTAAATGAAGCGGGCGCTGACCGCGCCGATGCCGCCGAGACTGATGTTGAGGTTGTCCCCGGCACTGACAGGAACCATCGCGGCCAGTGAACCTGACAGAATGATTTCGCCAGCGTTCAGCGGGATCTCCAGTGTTCCCAGCATGTTCGCCAGCCAGGCGACAGCATTCGCAGGGTGCCCAAGTGCGGCGGCGCCGGCGCCGGTAGCGAACACTTCGCCGTTTTTCTCCAGGGTCATGCCAACCAGCGCCAGGTCTAATCCCTGCGGTGAAACGGCGTTGTCACCCAACACAATCAGGCCGGATGAGGCGTTATCAGCTACCGTATCCTGAATACTGATTTTCCAGTCACGAATACGCGAGTCGACGATCTCAATGCATGGCACCACCAGTTCAGTGGCGGCTAACACGTCAGCAAGCGTGACGCCAGGACCGGTCAGATCACGTTTGAGAATGAAGGCAATCTCGCCTTCCGCCTTAGGCGCAATCAGTGAGCGGGTCTCGATAGCAGCCCCGTGATCGAACACCATACCGGAGGTCAACATGCCAAAATCCGGTTGATACACACCCAGCATTTTCATCACAGCCTGGCTGGTGACGCCGATCTTTTTGCCGATAATACGCTCGCCGGTCTCTGCCAGACGACGGGCAATCATTCGTTGCTGGATCCGGTAGGCATCGGCAATCGTGAGCGAGGCATCTTCAGCGATCAGCGGGTCAACAGGTTGTGCATTCTTCCATGCTGCAAACAGCGCATCGCCGTAACGCACGAGTTTGTCATCCATTGTTTACCTCACAGTTTTACGCAGATATTGCGGGTTTCAGTGTAGAACTCATAAGAGTGGCTGCCCCCCTCACGACCAATACCTGATTGTTTCGCACCGCCAAATGAAGTGCGTAGATCGCGCAGGAACCAGCTGTTAATCCAGAAAATGCCGACATCAATCTGGCTACCCATACGGTGCGC
>DASYFN010000111.1:0-5842 GCA_036498385.1 Klebsiella sp. | reverse complement strand
TTCATCAAACACTGCACGTCGATATTTTGCTGGTAAAACAATATGGTATATCAAAACCGTAACATTATGACTCTTATGGATGTATTCGCTCATCCGTTTAGTCTACGCCGCAAGCGGCGGGGAATATAACCCTCAGAGATTTAACATATCCAACATCAATAATTGGGACAAGATAGACGATTAAAAAATAGAAGAGATGTCACGTTTTTAGCGGCTTTAGCCTGACGGGAGCAACCATTAGATTACTCAGGTACATGGTTGAACTGATCAGGAGGGGAGATAACAAGTAAAAGGTTCTGACCGGTAGCTAAAACCACCGGCCAGAGGGTAGATTAGTCACTACCAAACAAATCGCGGGTGTATACTTTGTCAGCGACGTCCGAAAGCTCTTCAGCCATGCGGTTTGAGACAATCACATCAGCTTCTTGCTTGAAAGCTTCAAAATCGCGAACCACGCGAGAATTGAAAAACTCATCTTCCTGCATGACCGGCTCGTAAATAATGACCGGGATACCTTTAGCCTTAATGCGCTTCATGATGCCCTGAATTGAGGAAGCGCGGAAGTTATCGGAGCCACTCTTCATGATCAGGCGATAGATCCCAACAACTTTAGGTTTACGCGCCAGAATTGAGTCAGCGATAAAATCTTTACGCGTGCGGTTAGCATCAACGATTGCACCAATGATGTTGTTCGGCACAGACTCGTAATTTGCCAGCAACTGCTTGGTATCTTTCGGCAGGCAGTAACCACCGTAGCCAAAGGATGGGTTGTTATAATGATTACCGATGCGCGGATCGAGGCACACGCCTTCGATGATCTGTTTACTGTTCAGACCCTGACTTTCAGCATAGCTGTCCAGTTCATTAAAGTAAGCAACGCGCAGCGCCAGATAGGTATTGGCAAATAACTTGATTGCTTCAGCTTCTGTGGAGTCAGTAAACAGCGTCGGGATATCTTGCTTAATCGCCCCTTCTTTCAGGAGGTTAGCAAAACGTTCTGCGCGTTCTGAACGCTCGCCAATGACGATGCGCGACGGATACAGATTGTCATAGAGTGCGCGGCCTTCACGGAGAAACTCAGGAGAGAAAATTACATTATCAATTCCCAGACGCTCTTTAATATCACGCGTAAAACCGACAGGAATTGTAGACTTAATAATCATTACCGCGTTGGGGTTAATTTCCGTGACATCACGAATAACAGCTTCAACAGTCGAAGTATTGAAGTAGTTCGTTTTCGGATCGTAGTCAGTCGGCGTGGCGATAATGACATAGTCTGCATTACGATAGGCATCATGCTTGTCAGTAGTCGCACGAAAATTCAACGGTTTTTCCGTCAAATATTCCTGAATTTCCTTATCGACAATCGGAGAAATCTTTTGGTTAATCATATCAACTTTGGATTGAATGATATCCAGCGCCACCACTTCGTGGTTTTGCGCAATCAGGATACCATTCGATAAACCAACATAACCGGTACCGGAAATAGTAATTTTCATTCGATCACACTTTAATCAGTTAACTGGACGGCGGCATATTAACCACCCTGGTAATCAATACTTGTGGCGGTTTTACTCTCAGAAAGATGGGAAGTCAAGAAAGAGCCATGAGGGGATGTATAATTCCAGACATCTACCTTTATGGCTTAATCCAGAATGCGTTCTATTTAAGAAGGTCTAACAACTCTTTTGTTTTAGCTTTCATTAAAGCGTCATCTGCTTTTGACTCCACATTGAGACGCACTACCGGCTCGGTATTTGAGCTACGTAGGTTAAAGCGCCACTCCGGGTATTCAATACTGATGCCGTCAGTGGTGTCCACGTTGGTTGCATCAGGTTCATAACGTTCACGGATGCGGGCAATCGCTGCCGCCGCATTCTCCAGCTTGCGGTTAATTTCTCCGGATGCAGGGAACGCCGCCTGTCGGTCCGCCACCAGCGCTTTTAGGGTACTATTTTTCAGACACAGCAGCTCCGCCACAAGCAGCCACGGGATCATCCCACTGTCGCAGTAGGCGAAATCACGGAAATAATGGTGCGCACTCATCTCTCCGCCATAGATAGCATCTTCCTGACGCATACGTTCCTTGATAAACGCATGACCGGTTTTCGACATCACTGGCGTGCCGCCGCTTCGGGTCACGATATCCACGGTGTTCCATGTCAGGCGCGGGTCATGAATAATTTTAGCCCCTGGCTGCTTTTGCAGAAAGGCTTCCGCCAGTAGACCAACAATGTAGTAGCCTTCGATAAACTCGCCTTCATCATCAAACATAAAGCAGCGGTCAAAATCACCGTCAAAGGCGATTCCCATATCCGCCTTATGTTTACGCACAGCATCTGCCGTATCCTGACGACACTCTGGCAACAGTGGATTGGGAATACCGTTCGGGAAATTGCCGTCCGGCTGGTGATGCACCTTAATAAAGTTTACCGGCGCGCCTGCAGCGATAAAACGTTTCTCTACTTCATCAATCACATGACCTGCGGCACCATTACCGGAGTTCACCAGCAGCTTCAGCGGGCGAGTGAAGTTTGCCAGGTTCACGTAGCCCATCAGGTGGTCTACATACTCCTGCAGGACTGATATATGATGCAGGGTACCGCGACGGGACGCGTCCACCGACGCAAACTGATTCTCTTCTGCCAGACGCTGGATATCGCGCAGGCCGGTGTCGCCGCTGATAGGCTTCGCATTTTCCCGCACCAGCTTCATACCGTTATAGTTCATCGGGTTATGACTGGCCGTCACCTCAATGCCCCCGTCCACGCCCAGGTGGAAAGTGGCGAAGTAAATCTCTTCGGTGCCGCTCAGACCAATATCCAGCACGTCCGTTCCCGCATCCATGAGGCCATTAGCCAGCGCCAGCTTCAGGGATTCGCTGGTCAGACGGACATCGCCCCCCACTACAATCTGTTTCGGTTTCAGGAATTCGCCATAGGCACGTCCGATGCGGTAGGCGATATCTTCGTTTAATTCTTCGCCCAGTTCACCGCGAATATCGTAGGCTTTAAAACAGTTTAATTTTGCCATCTATTTAATCCTTAAATACAAATTAGCAACGACCATACTGGTCTTTAATACGGATAATGTCGTCTTCACCGAGGTAAGAGCCAGACTGGATCTCCAACACTTCCAGCGGGATACGTCCCGGGTTCTCCAGGCAGTGTTCGGCACCGATGGGAATAAAGGTCGACTGATTTTCAGTCAGCAAGAACTGTTTGCCGTTGACCGTTATCTGCCCTGTGCCTGCGAGGATCACCCAGTGCTCAGCGCGGTGGTGGTGCATTTGCATGGAGAACGCCCCACCCGGCTTGACAGTGATGCGGTTAACATTAAAGCGCGGCGTCTGCACCACCACGTCGCTGCGTCCCCACGGACGGTAGATTTCGCGGTGTCGTTTATATTCGCTGCGCTGGTTGTTCTTCAGGTACTCCACGACCTTTTTCACATCCTGGGCGCTGTTTTTATTCATCACCAGAACCGCGTCCTTAGTGCTGACGATAACCAGGTCTTCAACGCCGATGGCCGCCACTAGCTTTTCATCGCTATTGATGTAGCAGTTCTGGCTGTTGTGCACCCAGGCATCGCCGGTCAGCACATTGCCCAGCTCATCTTTCGGGCTGACGTCCCAGAGGGCTGACCAGGAGCCGACGTCGCTCCAGTCCGCGTCCAGCCCCACCACTATCGCATCGGCGGTCTTTTCCATTACCGCATAGTCAACGGATTCGTCGGGACAGGTGCTGAACACCTCATGAGGGATGCTGATAAAGTCACTGCCGCTGTCGGCCGTGCGGACCGCAGCCGTGCAGACTTCGAGGATATCCGGGCGGAATTTTGCCAGTTCGGAGAGATACTTTTTCGCCCGAAACATAAACATGCCGCTGTTCCAGTAGTATTCACCAGAAGCCAGATAGTCCTGGGCACACTCAAGGTTCGGCTTCTCGACAAAACGGGCGACCTGATAAGGGGTATGCTCCCCCTCACCCATCGCTGTACCACGCTGGATATAGCCATAGCCGGTTTCCGGGGTGTTCGGCACGATCCCGAACGTGACCAGGTGATCAGCCTGCGCATACTGCTCCGCCACGCGGATGGCGTCGTGGAAAACCTGCTGATTATTGATGATGTGGTCCGCCGCCAACACCAACATCAGCGGATCGTCGCCATTCTGCGTGGCCTGCAGTGCCGCGAGAGCGATAGCCGGTGCCGTGTTACGGCCCACAGGCTCGAGGATGATATTTTTCGACAGCTTATTGAGTTGCCTTAATTGTTCGGCTACCAGAAAGCGGTGCTCTTCGTTGCAGATAACCATGGGCTCATGGGTATTCAGGCCAGAGAGACGCGAGATGGTTTCCTGCAACATGGAATTCTGCCCGCACAGTCGGAGAAACTGTTTAGGATAGAGCTCACGGGACATCGGCCACAGGCGGCTACCGGTGCCACCCGCCATAATCACAGGAAGTAACATAATAAAATCCTTAATAAAATGAAATGTTAAATATGACGTGATGGAAACAATAAATTCTTTTTTGCGAATTTAATTCAAATTGCTAAAGAAGAAAGATCAATATAGAGGAGAAACAAATTATTTTAATTTAAATTAAGTAGGTAAGTTTGATTAAATTTATCTAATTAAAAAACAACCTGGCTTTTGCCAGGCTGCTTTTTGTCATCTAATTAATCAAGCCACTCTGTATGGAATACACCTTCTTTATCGGTACGCTTATAGGTATGCGCACCGAAATAATCACGCTGCGCCTGAATCAGGTTAGCAGGCAGGACAGCTGAACGATAACTATCATAGTAAGCAATAGCAGCAGAGAAGGTTGGAACCGGAATACCATTCTGCACAGCGTATGCAACTACATCACGCAGTGCTTGCTGATAATCATCGGCAATTTGCTTAAAGTAAGGCGCCAACAACAAGTTGGCAATACCAGCATTCTGCTCATAGGCATCAGTGATCTTTTGCAGGAACTGAGCTCGTATGATACAGCCGGCACGGAAGATTTTAGCGATCTCGCCGTAATTAAGATCCCAATGATATTCGTCAGATGCTGCACGTAGCTGGGAGAAACCTTGAGCGTAAGAGACGATCTTGCCCAAATAAAGCGCGCGACGAACTTTCTCAACAAACTCTGCTTTGTCGCCCGCGGTCTTCGCTTGCGGCCCGGTGAGGACTTTCGAAGCAGCAACGCGCTGGTCTTTCAGGGAAGAGATGTAGCGGGCAAATACTGACTCAGTGATAAGCGATAGCGGTTCACCCAAGTCGAGAGAACTTTGACTGGTCCATTTACCGGTACCTTTATTTGCAGCTTCATCGAGGATCACGTCGACCAGGTATTTACCCTCTTCATCCTTCCTGGTGAAGATGTCTTTGGTAATGTCAATCAGATAGCTGTTAAGCTCACCTTCATTCCATTCGGTGAAAGCTTGCGCAAGCTCTTCATTAGAAAGTGCCAGGCCGCCTTTCAGTAAAGCGTAGGCTTCAGCAATCAGTTGCATATCACCATATTCAATACCGTTGTGAACCATTTTGACATAATGACCAGCACCATCAGCACCGATATAGGTTACGCACGGCTCACCGTCTTCAGCGACAGCAGCAATCTGCTTGAGAATTGGTGCAACCAGCTCATAAGCTTCTTTCTGACCGCCAGGCATGATAGAAGGACCTTTAAGCGCCCCCTCTTCACCGCCGGACACACCGGTGCCAATGAAGTTAAAGCCTTCTGCAGAAAGTTCGCGATTACGACGAATAGTGTCCTGGAAGAAGGTGTTGCCACCATCAATGATGATGTCACCCTTATCCAGGTAAGGTTTCAGAGAGTCAATGGCA
>DASYFN010000110.1:0-8761 GCA_036498385.1 Klebsiella sp. | reverse complement strand
GGAAACCCACAACAAGGGCGACCGTGTTGAAGGTAAAATCAAGTCTATCACTGACTTCGGTATCTTCATCGGCCTGGACGGCGGCATCGATGGCCTGGTTCACCTGTCTGACATCTCCTGGAACGTTGCAGGCGAAGAAGCCGTTCGTGAATACAAAAAAGGCGACGAAATCGCAGCAGTTGTTCTGCAGGTTGACGCAGAGCGTGAGCGTATCTCTCTGGGCGTTAAACAGCTCGCAGAAGATCCGTTCAACAACTGGGTTGCACTGAACAAGAAAGGCGCAATCGTAAACGGTAAAGTCACTGCAGTTGACGCTAAAGGCGCAACCGTAGAGCTGGCTGACGGCGTTGAAGGTTACCTGCGCGCTTCTGAAGCTTCCCGTGACCGCGTTGAAGATGCAACTCTGGTTCTGAACGTTGGCGACGACGTTGAAGCTAAATTCACCGGCGTTGATCGTAAGAACCGCGCAATCAGCCTGTCTGTTCGTGCGAAAGACGAAGCTGATGAGAAAGATGCAATCGCAACTGTTAACAAACAGGAAGATGCAAACTTCTCTAACAACGCAATGGCTGAAGCTTTCAAAGCAGCTAAAGGCGAGTAATCCTGGTCTTTCAGGTTACAACAACCTGAATTATGACGAGTTTACTTGACAGATTGTAGGATTCGTCCTGTAATCAAGTACAAAGGGCGGCTACGGCCGCCCTTGTTTAAGCTGTTAGCTAATTTTGCCTTGAAGGAAACCGGAGGAATAATGACCAAGTCAGAATTGATAGAAAGACTTGCCAGCCAGCAATCTCACATTCCTGCGAAAGCAGTGGAAGATGCTGTTAAAGAAATGCTGGAGCATATGGCCTCAACGCTTGCTCAAGGTGAGCGCATTGAAATCCGCGGTTTCGGCAGCTTCTCTCTGCATTATCGAGCACCCCGCACCGGGCGTAACCCAAAAACTGGCGATAAAGTTGAACTAGAAGGTAAATATGTTCCGCACTTTAAGCCGGGTAAAGAATTACGTGACCGCGCCAATATTTACGAAGAGTAAGTTTCGCTGAGCTGCGACAACCTGCTTAGATGTTAAAAAAGCACCTTCGGGTGCTTTTTTGTGCCCTGAAATCTCTCTTTGAAGTTACCTCGCAAAACGCAGGTTCTTTTCCGCTAACAGGGTAAATTTTCTGGTTAGCGCGATGCAGTTCTCTCCTGTCCTCAGAGACACTTCCTCTGTTTAGCGTAACACTCCCTGTGACAGGGAGGTGCTAATGCGTTTACCACAACTTGCTGGCTGTGTGATTATCGGTATCCTGCCGCTGCTCTGGTTGCCCGTTTTGCCCGGGCGGGCGATTATCTGGGGGCTAATGCTCCTCGCGTTGCTTATTGCGCAATCTCGACGGAGACCTGCGCAATATGCAGCATTAATAACGCTGTTTTTTGTCTGGGGTGTACTCAGCGCCCGCCTGGCGTTATGGCCGACGGAGACATTAACAGACAGGAATCGGCAGGTTGACGTTGAGCTGACAGCAACAGATGGGCAGACAACTCATCAGGGTAAAATTATCCGTCTGGATGGGCGGCGGCTGTTTCCCGCACCAGGGATTAGCCTCTACGGCAACTATCTGCCAGAAACGCCCTGCGCAGGTCAGGTTTGGGCCATGACGCTGCGCGCGCGTCCGGTTCATGGCCAGCTCAACAACGGCGGGTTTGATAGCCAACGCCATGCATTATCGCAACATCGCCCGTTAACAGGACGTTTTATCACCGCTGAAGTGCGGGAGCGGAACTGTAGTTTGCGAGCGCGTTATCTGGCTTCGCTAAATAAAACGCTGGCCGAGTTGCCGTGGCAATCGGTGATGCTGGGGTTAGGCATGGGGGAGCGTCTGGCGATACCACGCGAGATAAAGACCCTGATGCAGGAAACCGGTATATCGCACCTGATGGCGATCTCGGGTTTACATATCGCTTTAGGGGCCTCTCTGGGCTGGTTATTGCTCAGGGGAGTGCAATTTTTTCTCCCGTGCCGCTGGCTTAGCTGGCGGGCGCCGCTACTTCTTGGCCTGGCGAGCGCTATTCTTTACGCCGGGCTAACCGGAATGCAGCCTCCTGCGTTGCGCACCTGTGTCGCCCTGGCTGTTGGCTGCGCGCTGCGGCTATCCGGAAAACGCTGGTCGCCATGGCAACTATGGGTCTGCTGCATTGGTGCAATATTGTTTGCCGATCCGCTGGCGGTGTTGTCCCAAAGCCTCTGGCTTTCTGCGTTTGCCGTCGCGGCGCTTATCTTCTGGTATCAACTGGCACCGATGCCAGGTGGCAAGAGGCACTGGCTGCTGCGCCAAAGCCTCGCGCTATGTCATCTGCAGGTTGGGTTGATGTTCTTGCTTACCCCTCTACAGATTGCTCTCTTTCACGGCATCAGCTTAACGTCCGTACTCGCCAACTTTATTGCCGTGCCCCTGGTGACCTTTGCCGTTGTTCCGCTGATCCTGGTGGCCATGTTTTTACACCTCAGCGGGCCGCTTATCATTGAGACGGCAATGTGGCAATCAGCAGACCGCATCCTGGCTGCGTTATTCTGGTTCTTACGGCAATTGCCGCCCGGCTGGCTGGAGCTGGATGCTCGCTGGACTGGAATAAGCATACTGCCGTGGCTGGTGTTAATCGTCTGGCGTTTTCATGCCTGGCGCACATTACCCGCGTTTTGTTTAGGTTGCCTCGCGCTGTTGAGCTGGCCCTTCTGGCGAAGTACCGCTGTCGACGAATGGCGAGTCACCATGCTGGATGTCGGGCAGGGGCTGGCGATGGTGATTGAACGGCAGGGCGCGGCGCTTCTTTATGATACCGGACTTGCCTGGCCTGATGGCGACAGCGGCCAGCAGATTATTATCCCCTGGCTACGCTGGCATCATTTGCAGCTCGAAGGAGTCATTCTCAGCCACGAGCATCTCGATCACCGTGGCGGACTAAACTCAGTGTTAAAAGTATGGCCCCAAATATGGGTGCGTAGTCCGTTAGGATGGGCGGGTCATTTAGCATGCCAGCGCGGAGAAATCTGGCAGTGGAGAGGTTTAACCTTTCGTGCCCTCTGGCCGCTGACCGGAGCGACAAAACAGGGAAATAATCGCTCTTGCGTGGTGCGAATTGATGATGGTAAGCACAGTATTCTGCTGACCGGTGATATCGAAACCTCCGCGGAACAGGCGATGATTAGACACTACTGGCAGCATCTTGCGTCTACACTTATTCAGGTTCCACATCACGGTAGTAATACCTCGTCGGGGATAGCCCTGTTGCGGAGTGTTGGCGGGGAGGCCGCGCTTGCTTCCGTTTCGCGGTATAACGCATGGCACATGCCCTCAACAAAAGTGATTCAGCGCTATCGAAACCAGAACTATCAGTGGTTCGACACTCCGCATCAGGGGCAAATTACGGTTATTTTTTCCCCGGATGGTTGGCAAATCCATGGCTTACGGGATCAAGTTTTACCTCGATGGTATCATCAGTGGTTTGGCGGGAAGGCGTAGAACGGGTAGAATATGCGGCTATTTCAACATAAGCTGGTTTATTGAATGCAGAACGATAAAGATCTCTCCACGTGGCAAACCTTCCGCCGACTCTGGCCGATTATAGCGCCGTTTAAACCCGGACTAATCGTTGCAGCGGTAGCGTTAGTGCTTAACGCGGCTAGTGACACCTTCATGCTATCGCTTCTTAAACCGTTATTGGATGAGGGTTTTGGTAGAACAGATCGCTCGGTGCTGGTATGGATGCCGCTGGTGGTAATTGGATTGATGATTCTGCGCGGCATCACCAGCTACGTTTCGAGTTATTGTATCTCATGGGTTTCCGGCAAGGTTGTGATGACGATGCGCCGTCGTTTATTCAGCCACATGATGGGAATGCCGGTTGCCTTCTTTGACAAACAGTCTACCGGTACACTGCTATCACGTATCACCTATGATTCTGAACAGGTTGCATCTTCCTCTTCCAGTGCACTGATTACCGTTGTGCGTGAAGGCGCGTCGATTATTGGCCTGTTTGCGATGATGTTTTATTACAGCTGGCAGTTGTCATTGATTCTGATTGTTCTGGCGCCGATCGTGTCTATTGCTATTCGCGTGGTATCGAAGCGTTTTCGTAATATCAGCAAGAATATGCAGAACACGATGGGCCAGGTGACGACCAGCGCAGAGCAGATGCTGAAAGGACACAAAGAAGTGCTGATGTTTGGTGGCCAGGCCGTCGAAACCAAACGGTTTGATAAAGTCAGCAATAAGATGCGTCTGCAGGGGATGAAAATGGTCTCCGCGTCCTCAATTTCTGACCCGATTATTCAGTTGATCGCCTCTCTGGCTCTGGCTTTCGTGCTCTATGCGGCAAGCTTCCCGAGCGTGATGGAGACGCTGACGGCCGGTACCATCACCGTTGTCTTCTCTTCGATGATCGCTCTGATGCGTCCGCTGAAATCGCTGACTAACGTCAACGCGCAGTTCCAGCGTGGGATGGCCGCTTGTCAGACGCTTTTCGCTATTCTTGACTCCGAGCAGGAGAAAGATGAAGGCAAGCGGGTTATCGAACGCGCAAAGGGCAACCTCGAATTTAAAAATGTCACCTTCAGATACCCGGGACGTGAAGTTGCTGCGCTGCGTAATATCGACCTCAATATTCCGGAAGGGAAAACAGTCGCGCTGGTAGGGCGTTCGGGTTCGGGTAAATCGACCATCGCCAGCCTTATTACGCGTTTCTACGATGTCGATGACGGCCAGATCTTGCTGGACGGCCACGACCTGCGTGAATACACGCTGAGCTCCCTGCGCGATCAGGTTGCGCTGGTGTCGCAAAATGTTCATCTCTTTAACGATACCGTGGCGAATAACATCGCCTATGCGCGTACCGAAGAGTACAGTCGCGAGCAGATAGAAGAAGCGGCGCGTATGGCTTATGCCATGGACTTTATCAATAAAATGGACAATGGCCTGGATACGATTATCGGTGAAAACGGCGTGATGCTTTCCGGCGGCCAGCGCCAGCGCATCGCTATCGCTCGCGCCCTGCTGCGTAACAGTCCGGTTCTGATTCTCGACGAAGCAACATCGGCGCTGGACACCGAATCCGAACGCGCCATTCAGGCCGCGCTGGACGAACTGCAAAAAAACCGCACCTCGCTGGTTATTGCCCATCGCCTGTCGACGATTGAACAGGCTGACGAGATCGTGGTGGTGGAAGATGGCCAGATCGTTGAACGCGGTAACCATACCGACCTGCTTGAGCACAAAGGCGTTTACGCTCAGTTGCATAAGATGCAGTTCGGCGCATGATTGCTCGCATCTGGTCTGGCGAGTCGCCCTTATGGCGTCTGCTACTTCCGCTCTCCTGGCTATATGGCCTGGTGAGCGGGTTGATAAGGCTTAGCTATAAACTGGGATGGCAAAAAGCCTGGCGAGCGCCGGTTCCGGTCGTGGTGGTTGGCAATCTGACCGCTGGCGGCAATGGTAAAACGCCGGTTGTCGTCTGGCTGGTGGAACAACTCCAGTTGCGCGGTATTCGCGTTGGCGTTGTTTCACGCGGCTACGGCGGTAAAGCGGCAAGCTATCCGCTGCTGCTTAATACGGATACCCGCACTGTGGAAGCGGGCGATGAACCGGTGCTGATTTACCAGCGTACCGGCGCGCCAGTTGCCGTCTCGCCGCTACGCAGCGATGCGATACAGACCTTGCTCGCGGCCAACGATCTCCAGCTTATCGTCACTGATGATGGCCTGCAGCACTATAAGCTGGCGCGCGACAAAGAAATTGTGGTGATTGATGGTGTGCGCCGTTTTGGTAACGGCTGGTGGTTGCCTGCGGGGCCCATGCGCGAACGCGCTTCGCGTTTACGCAGCGTGGATGCGGTTATTGTTAATGGCGGCCTCGCTCGCCCGGGAGAGATCCCGATGCAGCTTCGCCCTGGGCTGGCGGTGAATCTGCTGACCGGTGAACGTCGGGATGTGGCGGCGCTTAAAAACGTGGTGGCGATGGCAGGAATCGGTCACCCGCCGCGTTTCTTCGCCACCCTGGAAAGCTGCGGCGTACAACCGGTAAAAACCGTCGCCTTAGCCGATCACCAGGCATTGACACAGAGTGAAGTCGCCGCACTGGCGACATCGCAGCAAACTCTGCTGATGACCGAAAAAGATGCGGTGAAGTGCCGCGAGTTTGCGCAGGCAAACTGGTGGTATCTACCGGTCGACGCGATAATGACTGACGAACGCGCACAGCAGTTGCTCGCAGACTTAGTTACGCTGGCGCAACGCTAATTTTTGTTATCACCGTTTGCGCCGGAACCCTTAACGGAGAAGTTGCATGCCGGTATTGTCCCTCTCGCTTAAAGAAGCTCGCCATCTCCACCTTGCCGCGCAGGGGCTGCTGAAAAAGCCCCGTCGTCGCGCAAAGCCCGAGGATATTCTGCAGACAATCAATCAGATGTCCCTGCTGCAAATCGATACCATCAACGTTGTTGCCCGCAGTCCGTACCTGGTGCTTTTCAGCCGCCTTGGTCACTATCCGCAGAGCTGGCTGGACGAGGCGCTCCGTGCCGGTGAACTGATGGAATACTGGGCGCATGAAGCCTGTTTTTTACCACGCAGCGACTTTTCGCTGGTGCGTCACCGCATGTTGACGCCGGATAAAATGGGCTGGAAATATCATAAAGCGTGGATGACCGAGCACGCCGCGGGTATTCAGGAGCTGTTGGCTCACATAGCCGAAAATGGCCCGGTTCGCTCGGCCGACTTCGAGCATCCGCGCAAAGGCGACAGCGGATGGTGGGAGTGGAAACCGCATAAGCGCCATCTTGAAGGCTTATTCACCGCCGGTGAAGTGATGGTCATTGAACGGCGTAATTTTCAGCGTGTTTACGACCTGACGCATCGGGTTATGCCGAACTGGGACGATGAGCGAGATGGGCTCTCTCAGGAGCAGGCCGAAGCCATTATGCTACGTAATAGCGCTCGCAGCCTGGGGATTTTTCGCACGCAGTGGCTGGCGGATTATTATCGACTGCGTCAGCCCCCGCTGCCGCTGTTGCTGGCGAGTTGGCAGGAGGAGGGGCTGGTAGTGCCGGTAAATGTTGAAACGCTGGGCGAAATGTGGCTCCACCGTGATGCGATGCTGCTGCTGGAATCCTCTCCCGGTGGTAAGCTCGCAGCCAGCCACAGCGCCGTGCTCTCGCCTTTCGATCCGGTGGTATGGGACCGCAAACGTGCTGAACAGCTGTTTAACTTTACCTATCGTCTGGAGTGCTATACGCCAGCGCCAAAGCGTCAGTATGGCTATTTCGTGTTACCGCTACTGCATCAGGGGAGGCTGGTAGGGCGAATGGATAGCAAAATGCACCGTAAAACCGGCATTCTGGAAATTATCGCCCTGTGGCTGGAGGAGGGCGTAAAGGTGACCTCAGGGCTGGAGAAAGGGCTTAAACGAGCCATCGATGAGTTTGCTCTCTGGCAGGACGCCACGCGGGTGAGTTGCGGACGGCTGCCAGCGGGACTTTTTGCCGGTCTGCAACAGGGGTGGGAAATTGACGTCGCCTGAGTCCGCGTGTGATATGCTGCTGAAGAATCTATTCGGTCCATCTGGAGGAATCATGGATCACCGTTTACTTGAAATTATCGCCTGTCCGGTTTGTAACGGTAAGCTGTATTACAGCCAGGATAAGCAAGAACTGATCTGCAAACTTGATAGCCTGGCTTTTCCGCTGCGTGAGGGCATTCCCGTACTACTGGAAACCGAAGCTCGTGTGCTTGCCGTAGAAGAGAGCCAGTCATGAGTTTCGTGGTGATTATCCCCGCGCGCTTTGCTTCTACTCGTCTGCCAGGGAAACCGCTCCAGGATATCAACGGCAAGCCGATGATTATCCACGTCCTTGAGCGCGCCCGCGAATCCGGGGCCGAACGCATTATCGTTGCTACCGACCATGCCGACGTGGCCCGCGCGGTGGAAGCCGCCGGCGGTGAAGTCTGCATGACGCGTGAAGATCATCAGTCAGGCACCGAACGCCTGGCCGAGGTAGTCGAAAAATGCGCCTTCAGCGATGACACCATCATTGTGAATATTCAGGGCGACGAGCCGATGATCCCGCCGACGATCGTGCGCCAGGTAGCCGAGAACCTGGCTGCCAGCACGAGTGGTATGGCAACCTTAGCGGTGCCAATCCACGATGCGGAAGAGGCGTTTAATCCGAATGCGGTGAAGGTCGTCATGGATGCTGAGGGCTACGCGCTCTATTTTTCGCGCGCCACCATTCCGTGGGATCGCGATCGTTTCGCTAAATCCCGCGAGGCTATCGGTGATTCGCTGCTACGTCATATCGGTATTTATGGCTATCGCGCCGGTTTTATTCGTCGCTATGTAAGCTGGGCGCCGAGCCCGCTGGAGCAAATCGAGATGCTCGAGCAACTGCGCGTGCTGTGGTACGGTGAAAAAATCCATGTGGCGGTGGCGGAAGTTGTTCCTGGCACAGGCGTTGATACGCCGGAAGATCTAGAACGCGTTCGCGCGGAGCTGCATTAATCCCCCCATCCCCTCCATCTGGCTGTCTCTTATACACAAATCCCTGACTTATTCGTCAGGGATTTTTTTGAACCTTTTCCTCATCCGTTGATCTGTCTGTATATCCCTTCACTTCGGTTTTTAGTATGGTACTTTCTGCTTGTTATTCATGGGCTAAAGAAACTTTCGGCCACGCCTGCCTCGGTGATTTACGACGCACCCGCCGCCTCGTGACTTTAGCGGCCTCT
>DASYFN010000109.1:0-16213 GCA_036498385.1 Klebsiella sp. | reverse complement strand
CTGTCGAGCCGGTTGACCCATATTTGCTGCTCGCCAAGTGTTAGCGCGGTCATGGCATATTGCGGATGCTGAGCTGCAACGGTCACGCTCAGAATAGTGCTTTGCTGCTCTTGCGGTAGCCAGGGATGCATCACGCTGCTGCTCCAGACTTCCTCAAGATTGCCAAAAGCCTTTACTGTACCCTCTTCCAGCACCAGCACTTTATCCGCCAGATGCTGGATCTCATCCAGAGAGTGGCTGACGTACAGCATCGGAATATTAATTTCGCGCGCCAGACGCTGCAGATAGGGCAATAGCTCGCGCTTGCGCGGGATATCCAGCGATGCCAGCGGTTCATCCAGCAGCAACAGTTCCGGCGCGGTAAGTAACGCCCGGCCAATCGCCACCCGCTGTTTTTCCCCACCGGAGAGCCCTCCCGGCAGGCGGTCAAGCAGCGGCGCAATGCCGAGCAGGTCTACCAGCTTGTCAAACTGGTCTGCCATATTCTTCGCCATGCCATATTTTAAATTGCCCCGCACTTTGTAGTGCGGAAAGAGGCGAGCATCCTGAAAAACGTAGCCAATGCGGCGCTTTTCCGGCGCAAGGTAAATGCGTTTTTCAGCATCATTAAGCACTCGACCGTTGAGGACAATACGCCCCTGCTGCGGGCGCGTCAGGCCGCTAATGGCGTTAATCAGCGAGGTTTTGCCCGCGCCGGATACGCCAAAAACCGCAGTGATGCCGCTGGCGGGAAGCGTCTCGCGAATTTGCAGGCAGTGGGTACCCAGCGTCTGGCTAAAATCGAGTTCGAGCATGATTATTTCCCCATCCGCTGACGGCTGAGGCGGGCCAGCCATTCGGAGATCAGCAGCGATACCAGCGCCAGTGCAATCGAAATCAAGCATAAACGCGCGGCCGCGCCTTCGCCGCCGGGAGTCTGAATCAGGGTATACATTGCCGAAGGGATGGTGCGTGTTTCGCCAGGAATATTGGAAACAAAAGTGATGGTGGCACCAAACTCGCCCAGCGAGCGGGCAAAAGCCAGCACGGTACCGACGATAATGCCGGGTAGTGTCAACGGTAACGTAATAGTGAAAAATACCCGCCAGCGGCCAGCCCCGAGAGTACGCGCCGCCTGCTCCAGCTTGATGTCCACCCCTTCCAGCGCGAGGCGAATGGCCCGCACCATCAGCGGAAAGGACATGACCGCCGCCGCCAGTACCGCGCCGCGCCAGCTAAACGCGAAGCTCAGACCAAACCAGTCATACAGCCAGCTGCCGATAAAACCGCGTCGCCCCATCGCGATCAGCAAGAGATACCCTACCACCACCGGCGGCAATACCAGCGGCAGGTGGAGAATGCTGTCGAGCAGCGCTTTACCGGGAAAATCCCGGCGAACCAGTAGCCAGGAAAAAAAGATGCCAAAGGGCAGGCTAAATACCACCGCCAGGGAGGAGACTTTCAGGCTCAGCAGTACCGCCTGCCATTCAGGATCGCTTAATAACATTAGTGGGTAGTAAATCCGTAACGTTTAAAGATGGCGGAAGCTTCCGGCCCTTTTAAATAGTCATAAAACGCGCTGACCGTAGCATTTTTATGTCCGTCCACGATCGCCAGCGGATATTCCACTTTCTTATGGCAATCTTCCGGGAAGGTACCGATAACTTTGACGCCCTTGCTGGCGACCGCATCGGAGCCATACACGATCCCCAACGGCGCTTCGCCGCGTTCAACCAGGACCAGCGCGCCGCGCACGTCTTCTGCCGGAGCCAGCTTCGGCGACACCATTTCCCAGGCCCCCAGTTTTTGCAGCGCTTCTTTTGCATAGATGCCAGCAGGCACGTGTTCCGGGTCGCCAACGGCCAGGCGGCCGCCATTCAGCAGGCTGGTCCAGTCGGTTTTATCATTGATGCTGACGTCGTCCTGAACGCTGGCTTTCGGCGCCACGACAACCAGGCTGTTGCCGAGCAGGGTAGCGCGTGAGGCGGTATCAATGCTCTTTTTCTCGACCGCGTAATCCATCCATTTCTGGTCAGCGGAGATAAACAGATCCGCCGGCGCGCCCGCTTCAATCTGGCGTGCCAGCGTCGATGAAGAGGCAAATGAAGAAACGACGTCAACGTTCTTCTCTTTCTTATACTCTTTAGCGATATCCTGGATGGCGTTGGTGAGCGACGCCGCGGCAAAAACCATCACTTTGCCGTCTTCCGCCAGCGCGTAGCCTGCAACGGAAAGCGTTAATGTTGCTCCGGCAAAAAAGCGTAACCATTGACCTGCCATCTGAAATTCCCGTAGGTTCGTTATGTAGTAGACAATATAACGATAGAGCTAAGATTTTCCCAGAGAAAATTAAGGGTAAGCAGCGCCGGATCTTGAGGGGACAAATAAAAACGCCCGGGAAACCGGGCGCGGGGGAAATCAGTGGTTTTGCTGCCTGCTGTCTTTATGACCGGCTCCGGAGAGGAAGTTAAACACTTCGCCCAGCCCGTAAATCAGACCCAGGATAATAGCCATCACCACAGGGACCATGACTACGGCAAAAACCAGACTTTTCAATAGCTCTAACATGGTTGGCTCCAGAAAGTACGAATACTTTATTGTAACGAATTCAGCCGGAAAAACACGTCCCATTTGTGCGGTGCCTTACTGACCACCCTGAGAGATGCATCTTGCAAGATGACCGCTATCGGTCACAATACCCTTTTTCGTCAGGATATGATTATGCAGGCCGAAATTCTACTTACCCTCAAATTGCAGCAGCGCCTGTTTGCCGATCCTCGCCGCATCGCCCTGCTGAAACAGATTGACCAGACCGGCTCCATTAGCCAGGGGGCAAAAAACGCGGACATCAGCTATAAAAGTGCATGGGATGCTATTAATGAAATGAATCAACTCAGCGAGCAGACTCTGGTTGACCGTGCGACCGGCGGAAAAGGCGGCGGCGGCGCGGTCCTTACCCGCTACGGGCAACGGTTGATTCAGCTTTACGACCTGCTGGCGCAGATCCAGCAGAAAGCGTTTGATGTCCTGAGTGAGGATGACGCCCTCCCCCTCGACAGCCTGCTGGCTGCCATTTCGCGATTTTCTCTGCAGACCAGCGCGCGCAACCAATGGTTTGGCACCATTACCGGTCGTGACCATCAGCAGGTACAGCAGCATGTTGAAGTACTACTGGCTGACGGGCAAACCCGTTTTAAAGTCGCCATTACCGCTCAAAGCGCCGATCGTCTGGGCCTTGATGAAGGCCAGGAGGTATTAGTGCTGCTCAAAGCGCCATGGGTCGGTATTACTCAGGATGCAGCTTTGGCGGAACAGGCCGATAACCAGCTAATCGGGCATATCAACCACATCGAACGCGGGACGGAGCAGTGCGAAGTGCTGATGGAACTCCCGGATGGGCAGAGCCTTTGCGCCACCCTGCCGATGGAACAGACGCGCGACCTGGTGAAAGGGGCGGAAGCGATAGCATATTTTAATGCCGATCGCATCATTCTCGCCACGTTGTGCTAACGGCATTGACATTGTGCTCGCGAAGACGTATCCCTGAAGCACTTCGCTGCAAAAAGTGGGATATACAATGTCATTGTTGCAAATTTCGCAAGGCATATTTCGCCTGAGTGACACAAAAACGTTAAATATTGAGCACCTCAGCGTGCAGACTGGCGAGAGTTGGGCTTTCGTCGGTAGCAACGGCAGCGGGAAGTCGGCGCTTGCGCGGGCGCTATCCGGCGAGTTGACCCTGCTAAGCGGGCAGCGTGTGTGCACCTTCTCGCGCATTACCCGTCTCTCTTTTGAGCAGTGGCAAAAGTTGGTCAGTGATGAGTGGCAGCGCAACAACACCGATTTGCTCAGTCCCGGCGAAGAAGATACTGGACGCACGACGGCGGAAATCATCCAGGATGAATTCAAAGACCCCTCCCGCTGCGCCCGTCTTGCTGAACAGTTTGCTATAAGCCACCTGCTCCAGCGCCGCTTTAAATATCTCTCGACCGGTGAAACACGTAAAACCCTGCTGTGCCAGGCGCTGATGGGCGATCCCGAGCTGCTGATCCTCGATGAACCGTTCGACGGCCTTGATGTCGCCTCTCGCCAGCAACTCGCCGGGATGCTGGCCACGCTGAACAGCGAAGGTATCACCCTTGTGCTGGTACTCAATCGTTTCGACGAGATCCCGGCGTTTATTCAGTTTGCCGGGGTGCTGGCGGACTGTGTTCTGAGCGAAACGGGTGAAAAGCAGGCCCTGCTGCAGCAGGCGCTCATTGCCCAACTGGCGCATAGCGAAAACCTTGACGGCATGACCCTGCCGGAGCCGGACGCCCCGGCAGCGCGTCTTGCGCTGGACGACGGTGCGCCGCTCATCGTGCTGAACGACGGCATGGTTTCTTACAACGACCGTCCGATCATTAACCACCTCACCTGGACAGTAAATCCCGGCGAACACTGGCAGATAGTCGGCCCGAATGGTGCCGGTAAATCCACGTTACTCAGCCTGGTCACCGGTGACCATCCCCAGGGATACAGTAACGACCTGACTCTGTTTGGCCGCCGCCGCGGCAGTGGTGAAACCATCTGGGATATCAAAAAACATATTGGTTATGTCAGCAGTAGCCTGCATCTTGAATACCGCGTCAGCACCAACGTGCGTAACGTTATTCTCTCTGGCTACTTCGACTCGATTGGCATCTATCAGGCCGTTTCCGACAAGCAGCATAAGCTGGTGCAGAACTGGCTGGATATTCTGGGTATCGACAAACGCACCGCCGATGCGCCGTTCCATAGTCTCTCCTGGGGGCAACAGCGGCTGGCGCTGATCGTCCGCGCCCTGGTCAAACACCCTACCCTGCTGATCCTTGACGAACCGCTGCAGGGGCTGGACCCGCTCAACCGTCAGTTGGTGCGCCGCTTCGTTGATGTGCTGATTAGCGAAGGGGCGACGCAGTTGCTATTTGTCTCCCACCACGCCGAAGACGCCCCGGACTGCATTACCCACCGCCTGGCGTTTGTTAGTAGTGGAGACGGTTACACTTATCAGTTGGGTCCACGACAAAACTAAGCCTGTACAGGGGTCTACAGATCCCTGTTTTTTTCAGAATAATAACCACCGTAAACATTATCCCTCTGTTTTTAAAATAAAAAACGCCAAACATTTTAATTGAAAATATTAGTGTAAACGATTCCACCAATTTGGCCTGTGTCACACTTTTAGCTTCTTTGGTATGCTATCTTCTTCTCACACGATAAGCCTATTGGAGCGAATCATGAAAGTACTGGTTACAGGTGGTAGCGGTTACATTGGGAGTCATACCTGCGTTCAACTGTTACTGCAGGGGCACGACGTGATTATTCTCGACAATCTCTGCAACAGTAAGCGCAGCGTATTGCCAATCATTGAACGTCTCGGCGGGAAAAGCGCCACCTTTGTTGAAGGCGACATTCGTAATGAAGCGCTGATGACGGAAATTCTTCACGATCACGCCATTGAAGCGGTGATCCATTTCGCCGGTCTGAAAGCCGTCGGAGAATCCGTCGCCAAACCGCTCGAATATTATGACAACAACGTAACCGGGACACTGAAACTCATTTCTGCTATGCGCGCCGCAGGCGTAAAAAACTTTATTTTTAGCTCCTCCGCCACCGTCTACGGCGACCAGCCAAAAATCCCGTATGTCGAAAGCTTCCCGACCGGCACTCCGCAGAGCCCGTACGGCAAAAGTAAGCTGATGGTTGAGCAGATCCTGACTGACCTGCAAAAAGCGCAGCCAGAGTGGAGCATTGCACTGCTGCGCTATTTCAACCCGGTCGGCGCGCATCCATCGGGCGACATGGGTGAAGATCCGCAGGGTATTCCGAACAACCTGATGCCGTATATCGCGCAAGTCGCCGTCGGCCGCCGCGAATCGCTGGCCATCTTCGGCAACGACTACCCAACCGAAGACGGCACCGGCGTCCGTGACTACATCCATGTGATGGACCTTGCTGACGGCCACGTCGCGGCAATGGAAAAACTGGCCAATAAAGCCGGCGTGCATATCTATAACCTTGGCGCAGGCGTCGGCAGCAGCGTACTCGATGTCGTCAATGCCTTTAGCAAAGCCTGCGGCAAACCGATTAACTACCACTTCGCGCCGCGCCGCGAAGGCGACCTCCCGGCCTACTGGGCGGACGCTGAAAAGGCCGATCGCGAGCTGAACTGGCGCGTGACGCGCAACCTTGACGAAATGGCGCAGGACACCTGGCACTGGCAGTCCCGTCATCCGCAGGGTTATCCAGACTAAGGAACCTTCATGAGCGTATTTAACCCCGTCGACCATCCACATCGTCGTTATAACCCGTTAACCGGGCAGTGGATTCTGGTTTCTCCGCATCGCGCCAGGCGCCCCTGGCAGGGGGCGCAGGAAACACCGGCAAAACAGACCTTGCCCGCGCACGATCCGGACTGTTTCCTGTGCCCGGGTAATACCCGCGTCACCGGCGACAAAAACCCGAACTACACCGGTACGTTTGTTTTTACCAATGACTTTGCGGCTTTGATGACCGATACCCCTGACGCCCCGGAAAGCGACGACCCGCTTATACGCTGTCAGAGCGCCCGCGGCACCAGCCGGGTCATCTGCTTCTCGCCAGACCACAGCAAAACGCTGCCGGAACTGAGCGTTGAGGCGCTGGAAGGCGTGGTTAAAACGTGGCAGGAGCAGACCGCCGACCTCGGGAAAACCTACCCGTGGGTGCAGGTCTTTGAAAATAAAGGGGCAGCGATGGGCTGCTCCAACCCACACCCGCATGGTCAGGTATGGGCAAACAGCTTCCTGCCTAACGAGGCGGAACGGGAAGATCGTCTGCAGAAAGCGTACTTCACTGAGCACGGCGCGCCGATGCTGGTGGATTATGGGCAGCGAGAATTAGCCGACGGTAGCCGTACCATCGTCGACACTGATCACTGGCTCGCCGTAGTCCCTTATTGGGCAGCGTGGCCTTTTGAGACGCTGCTGTTGCCAAAAGCGCACGTGCAACGCCTGACTGATTTAACCGACGACCAGCGCAGCGACCTCGCGCTGGCGCTGAAAAAGCTGACCAGCCGTTACGACAACCTGTTCCAGTGCTCATTCCCCTACTCAATGGGCTGGCACGGCGCGCCGTTTAACGATGAAGAGAATAATCACTGGCAGCTACACGCTCATTTTTATCCGCCGCTGCTGCGCTCCGCCACGGTGCGTAAATTTATGGTCGGCTATGAAATGCTGGCCGAAACCCAGCGTGACCTGACGGCCGAGCAGGCCGCCGAACGTCTGCGTGCTGTGAGTGACGTCCATTTTCGCGAATCCGGAGTATAACCATGCGTCTGAAAGAGAAAACCCAAGCCCTGTTTGCTGAGAAATTTGGCTATCCGGCCAGCCATGTTATTCAGGCCCCTGGCCGCGTTAACCTGATCGGCGAACATACCGACTACAACGATGGGTTCGTGTTGCCCTGCGCAATTGATTACCAGACGGTTATCAGTTGTTCGCCGCGTGACGATCGTCGCGTGCGGGTGATTGCCGCCGATTACGACAATCAGACCGATGAATTCTCTCTGGACTCGCCGATTACCAGCCACGACACCCAGCAGTGGTCGAACTATGTGCGCGGCGTGGTGAAGCATCTCCAGCAGCGGAATAACAACTTCGGCGGTGCGGATCTGGTGATCAGCGGTAACGTGCCGCAGGGCGCAGGATTAAGCTCCTCGGCTTCGCTGGAAGTCGCCGTCGGCACCGTGTTTCAACAGTTGTATCACCTGCCGCTCGACGGTGCGCAAATCGCGCTGAACGGCCAGGAAGCGGAAAACCAGTTCGTCGGCTGCAACTGCGGCATTATGGACCAGTTGATCTCCGCGCTCGGTAAAAAGGATCACGCGCTACTGATCGACTGCCGCTCCTTAGGGACCAAAGCTGTCTCGATGCCGAAAGGCGTCGCGGTGGTGATTATCAACAGTAACTTTAAGCGCACGCTGGTGGGTAGCGAATACAACACCCGTCGCGAACAATGTGAAACTGGCGCGCGATTCTTTCAGCAGCCCGCCCTGCGCGATGTAACTCTGCAAGAGTTCAACGCGGTCGCTCACGAGCTTGACCCGGTGGTCGCCAGACGCGTTCGCCACGTGCTGACCGAGAACGCCCGCACTGTAGAAGCCGCCATGGCGCTGGAAAAAGGCGACCTGCAACGGATGGGTGAACTGATGGCAGAGTCTCACGCTTCAATGCGCGATGATTTTGAAATCACCGTACCGCAGATTGATACCCTGGTGGACATCGTCAAGGCGACCATCGGTGATAAAGGCGGCGTCCGTATGACTGGCGGCGGTTTCGGCGGTTGTATTGTCGCGCTGGTGCCGGAAGATCTGGTCGAGACCGTTCAACAGGCCGTTGCCAAAGAGTATGAAGCGAAAACCGGTATCAAAGAAACCTTCTACGTCTGCAAACCGTCGCAGGGAGCTGGACAATGCTAAACCAAACAACTGAACTGGCGCCGGACGGCCAGCCGTGGAATCTTCTCACCCTGCGTAACGACGCAGGAATGACGGTCACTGTGATGGACTGGGGCGCGACGCTGCTCTCCGCGCGCGTGATGCTGGCCGACGGCAGCGAACGAGAAGCGCTGCTCGGCTGCGCGAACCCTGCCGACTATACGCGCCAGGCCGCTTATCTCGGCGCTTCTGTAGGCCGGTACGCTAACCGTATTGCCAACAGCCGCTTTCCCCTCGATGGCCGCATCGTCAATCTGACGCCCTCCAACGAGGCAGGCCATCAGTTACACGGCGGTCCGGAAGGTTTTGATAAGCGCCGCTGGCAAATCGTCAGCACCGACGCTCGCCACGCGCTGTTTTCACTCTCATCCTGCGATGGCGATCAGGGGTTCCCGGGTAATCTGACAGCAACGGCGCACTACCGCCTGACCGACGATAACCGGATCTCCATCGAGTATCGCGCCACTGTTGACCAGCCGTGCCCGGTAAACCTGACTAACCACGTCTATTTCAACCTTGATGGCGTGCAGGGCGACGTGCGTAACCATAAGCTGCAAATCTTTGCCGATGCGTATCTGCCCGTTGAGAGCGATGGTATTCCGGGAGGCGATTTGCAAAACGTCACCCTGACCAGCTTCGATTTCCGCACACCTAAGGCGCTGGCGGACGATTTCCTGCGCGATGAAGACCAGCAGAAAGTAAAAGGTTACGACCACGCCTTTCTGCTCCAGGCGCAGGGCGATGCTGGCAGCCCGGCTGCTCACGTCTGGTCGCAGGACGAAAAGCTGCAAATGACGGTCTATACCTCCGCTCCGGCCCTGCAGTTCTACTCCGGCAACTATCTGGGCGGTACGCCGTCGCGCACGGCGCAGCCGTATGATGACTGGCAAGGTCTGGCCCTGGAGAGCGAGTTCCTGCCGGATTCGCCAAACCATCCGGCATGGCCGCAGCCGGATTGTGTACTGCGCCCCAGCGAAGAGTACGTCAGCCTGACGGAATATCAATTTATTGCCAGATAGTCCCCCGCCCTCCTGATGGAGGGCTTTTTTATCCTTTCGCTGAAAAATACGCCACTTACAGACAAAAACATAACCTCTGCTTTACAAGCACCTTACACTGACTCACTATTTTCGCTATGGTTAGGGATAAGCATTGCCGTGAAGCAAATCACGGCAATATAATGAGAATAGTTATCAATCAATAAATAAATACACTACAGCATTTGGGTCGCATCAAAGTGGCAAAAGAGCGAATCCCTGGGTGCATAGCCAACTATGTGACCAGGGTGAGTGAAAGTAGCCAACAATGAGGCGGCGCGGAGGATGACGTGTATTGAGGAGTAAGTGTATGGCTGTAACTAAGTTGGTACTTGTTCGTCACGGCGAAAGCCAATGGAACAACGAAAACCGTTTCACTGGTTGGTATGATGTTGACCTGTCTGAAAAAGGCGTGGGTGAAGCAAAAGCAGCTGGTAAGCTGCTGAAAGAAGAAGGCTTCAGCTTCGACTTTGCTTATACCTCTGTGCTGAAACGTGCCATCCACACCCTGTGGAACGTGCTGGACGAACTGGATCAGGCCTGGTTGCCGGTTGAGAAATCCTGGAAACTGAATGAGCGTCACTACGGTGCGCTTCAGGGCCTGAACAAAGCGGAAACTGCTGAAAAATACGGTGATGAGCAGGTTAAGCAATGGCGTCGCGGCTTCGCGGTAACGCCACCTGAGCTGACCAAAGACGACGAGCGCTATCCTGGCCACGATCCGCGCTATGCAAAATTGACCGACGCTGAACTGCCAACTACCGAGAGCCTGGCGCTGACCATTGACCGCGTAGTACCGTACTGGAACGAAACTATTCTGCCGCGTCTGAAAAGCGGTGAGCGCGTGATTATCGCCGCTCACGGTAACTCCCTGCGTGCACTGGTGAAATACCTCGACAATATGGGCGAAGCAGAGATCCTCGAACTGAACATCCCGACTGGCGTACCGCTGGTATATGAATTTGACGAGAACTTCAAGCCTGTTAAACACTACTATCTGGGTAATGCCGACGAGATCGCCGCGAAAGCAGCTGCCGTTGCCAACCAGGGTAAAGCGAAATAATTTTCGCTGGATGGAAAAAAGCGTGGAGCAATCCACGCTTTTTCATTATGACACTCGCTGTAAGACTTAACCGCGACGCGCTTTTACCGCCTCCGCCAGTTGACGAAGAAGCGTATCGGTATCTTCCCAGCCGATGCAGGCATCGGTAATGCTTTTACCGTAGGCCAGCGGCTCGCCGCTTTCGAGACTCTGATTGCCTTCTACCAGGTGGCTTTCAATCATCACGCCCATAATCGACCGCTCGCCGCCAGCAACCTGCTGACAAACGTCAGTACCCACATCCATCTGCTTTTTAAACTGCTTGCAGGAGTTGGCATGGCTGAAATCGATCATGATCTGAGCGGGGAGACCTGCTTTCGCCAGACCCACCTTCACTTCTGCCACGTGCTGCGCGCTGTAGTTAGGCTCTTTACCGCCGCGCAGAATAATATGGCAATCACTATTACCGCTGGTATTCACAATCGCCGAATGCCCCCATTTGGTCACCGACAGGAAACAGTGCGGCGCGCCAGCGGCATTAATGGCATCTATAGCAACTTTAATGGTTCCGTCGGTACCGTTTTTAAAACCTACCGGGCAGGATAGACCGGAAGAGAGCTCACGGTGCACCTGCGACTCAGTAGTTCGCGCGCCAATTGCCCCCCAGCTCATCAGATCGGCAAGGTACTGGGGAGTGATCATATCAAGGAACTCCCCCGCCGCAGGCAGACCGCTGTCGTTGATATCCAGCAGCAGTTTACGCGCGATACGCAGCCCATCGTTGATGCGGAAGCTGTTATCCATATGCGGATCGTTGATCAGCCCTTTCCAGCCCACGGTGGTGCGCGGTTTCTCAAAATAAACGCGCATCACGATTTCCAGCTCACCTTTCAGCTCTTCGCGAAGCTTGAGCAGGCGTTCAGCATACTCTTTGGCCGCAGCCGGATCGTGAATAGAGCATGGACCAATAACTACCAGCAGGCGATCATCATTACCTTTCAGGATCTGATGAATCGCTTTGCGCGCATGCGCAACGGTGTTGGCGGCATTTTCAGTAGCAGGGAATTTTTCCAGGAGCGCAACGGGAGGTAATAATTCGTTGATCTCTTTAATACGTAAATCGTCGTTCTGATAATTCATCTTAGTTCCAGCGTTGCCATACTTATCGAGTTAAATGCAATCCCTCCAATCTATCTCTTCACTTAAAAAGTGTAAACGTGATTTTACAGTAGCAGCAGAATATTCCTGAAAATAAGCTAAAAAAGGCCATAAAGTCGCGAAATAGTGGCCATAAGCTATAATTTTTAACTGTTAGAACTTAATTTTCTTTAGCATTCAGCATTATATATTAATGCCGCTCACTAACAGCGAAGCTTTACTCACAATGAGTCAAGCCTCTGGCGAAGGCACTATTGAAGAGGTCATTCGGCAAATCAACGTAACAGGAGCATCCGATGAAAATGAACAAGCTAACCAGTTTTCTCCTTGCAGCAACCCTGTGCCTGTCCAGCGGCGCGGCACTGGCCGCCAATACCGGTGCGCAGTCGAATAACGGGCAAGCAAATTCAGCAGCCGATGCGGGTCAGGCAGCCCCCGACGCGCGTGAAAATGTGGCGCCGAACAACGTTGATAACGGCAATATCAACTCCGGTTCCACTGATACCGGCGGCACTATGCTCCACCCCAATGGTTCAACCATGAGCCATGACGACATGTCGAGCGATGAAGCGCACAAAAACTCAATGTGCAAGGATGGTCGCTGCCCGGATACCAATAAAAAAGTCGGTCAGGACGAAGAGACTCAAACTGACGGTACCTCTCAATAATCAAGGGGTCTGCGCTTGTGGGGAGAGCTGAGGCTCTCCTTTTTTCATTTTATTCCCCCAGGGGGCGAATCATGTCATAAAGTAATCATCAAAATAATGATGTAGGGATGGCACCATGGGGCAATCACATTCGCATAATCCTCCGCAACCCACCAAAGATAAAAATGCCCGTCGGCTGCTGCTGGCCTTCTGTGTCACAGCCGGATTCATGCTGGTTGAGGTCGCAGGCGGACTCATTTCAGGCTCTCTGGCGTTGCTGGCCGATGCCGGGCACATGCTGACGGATGCGGCAGCGCTGCTGTTCGCCTTTCTGGCGGTTCGTTTCGCCAGTCGCCCGCCTAATGCTCAACATACCTTTGGCTGGCTGCGCCTGACCACGCTTGCAGCATTCCTCAACGCCATTGCCTTAGTGGTCATCACTATTTTAATCGTCTGGGAGGCCATTCAGCGCTTTAATCATCCGCAACCGGTTGCCGGTAAAACCATGATGATCATTGCCGTCGCCGGGCTGCTGGCCAATATTCTGGCCTTCTGGCTCCTGCATCGCGGCAGTGAAGAGCATAACCTCAATGTGCGAGCCGCCGCTCTGCATGTGCTGGGGGATTTACTCGGCTCAGTTGGAGCCATGATTGCCGCAATCGTGATCATCACCACCGGCTGGACGCCTGTCGATCCTATTCTTTCCGTGCTGGTGTCGTGTCTGGTTCTGCGCAGCGCCTGGCGTTTGCTGCAGGAGAGCGTCAACGAACTGCTGGAGGGGGCGCCGCGTTCGCTTGACGTCAACGCATTAAAGCGCGATTTACGCCGCTCGATACCGGAAGTTCGCGACGTACATCACGTTCATGCCTGGCTGGTAGGAGAGAAAACGGTGATGACTCTGCATGTACAGGTGGTACCACCGCACGATCACGATGGTCTTCTGGAACGGATCCAGGGCTTCTTACAACATAAGTATGAGATTGAACACATTACGGTTCAGATGGAGTACCAGCCCTGCAATGGCCCGGAGTGCCGTCTGAACATGACGCACGCCGGGCATGGGCATCATCAGCACCACTAGCGGGAAAACGCGTGAGAGCCGCGCTCACGCGCGCTGTTAATCCACATCCGGCTGCCGTTGAGCGCGATGAACGTCAGAAGCAGGTATTCGAGCGACATCGCATAGACCCCCTGGAGGGCGAAAATAACCACGCTAATGACATTGATAATCACCCATAGCAGCCAGTTTTCAACGTATTTTCGAGTCATCAGGATCATCGCCGCAATAGATAGCACCATCATGCAGGAGTCCCAGAATGGGAACGCGTCTGGCTGCAGTTCCGGCATGGCGACCTGCAAGCCCAGCGTTTGCATCAGCGTCACGGCAATCCGCGTCAGAAACGCAAAGACCGGGTTAATAAATATCGTCATAAGACCAATCGCCACCGCGCAGGCCGCCAGCCAGCCTACCGCTTTCGGCAGTGGCAACCAGCGGATTCGCAGTTCCACCTGGTTATCGCTGGTCTGTCGCGACCAGGCGTACCAGCCGTAGACGTTGGCTGCGAAGAAAAAGACCTGCAACAGAAGGCTGGCATAGAGTTGAATCTGAAAGAAGATAATGGCAAACAAAGTGACGTTGATCAGCCCAAATGCATAATTGCTGATTTTCTCCAGACTCGCCAGCCAGATGCACAACAAGCCAGCGATGGTGCCGACCGCTTCAATCCACGACAGATCATATCCCCCGGCACCAATGGGTATATGTACTAATATATTCTGCGTACTAAAAAAATCCATCTTATCCCCAGAGCGTTCTGTGACGCTGTAATGACTAACCCCGAAGTGTAGCTGCAAAATCGAGCATTCTGTTTAGCGGAACCAGCGCCCCGGTGCGCAGTTGCTCATCAACATGAATTTCATGTTCAATTCCTCCCTTTTCCAGCCCTTCAGCAATCGCTTGCAAGCCGTTCATCGCCATCCACGGACAGTGCGCACAGCTCCGGCAGGTTGCCCCTTCGCCAGCCGTAGGTGCTTCCAGCAGCTCTTTTTCCGGTACCGCCTGCTGCATTTTGTAGAAAATACCGCGGTCGGTGGCGACAATCAGCTGCTTCTGCGACAGTGTCTTAGCTGCATTGATTAACTGACTTGTTGAACCCACAGCGTCAGCCATATCGACTATCGCCTGCGGTGATTCCGGGTGAACTAACACTGCGGCATTCGGATAAAGAGCCTTCATTCGTGCCAGCGCTTGAGTTTTGAATTCATCATGAACAATACAGGCTCCCTGCCAGCACAGCACATCGGCACCCGTCTGTTTTTGGACGTAGCTGCCCAAATGGCGGTCCGGTGCCCAGATAATTTTTTCGCCCATGCTATCAAGATGCTCGATGAGTTCCACTGCGATACTGGATGTCACAACCCAGTCAGCACGAGCCTTTACCGCCGCTGAGGTATTGGCGTAGACCACGACCGTACGATCCAGATGAGCGTCACAGAAAGCGCTAAACGCCTCGATCGGGCAACCCAGATCGAGCGAACATTCCGCATGCAGCGTGGGCATCAGGATGGTTTTTTCCGGACTGAGGATTTTTGCCGTTTCCCCCATAAAGCGCACACCGGCAACCAACAGCGTTGAGGCGGAATGTCGAGCGCCGAAACGCGCCATCTCCAGGGAATCAGAGATACAGCCGTCGGTCTCTTCGGCCAGTTGCTGGATTTCGGGGTCGGTGTAGTAATGGGCAACCATCACCGCGTCGCGCTCGCGCAGTAGGCGTTTAATTTTTTCACGATAAAAATGTTTCTCATCGCGGTTTAACGGCATTGGCTTGGGAGGAAAAGGATACATCGCCGCTTCCGGGTCAAACATTACGCTCATCTTGCAGTCTCGTTTTTCTGGCTTAACTTTCAGACCATAAGAATGCCTACAGGAAGGTATTAATCGGTCATGGTGTTTTATATGCTAAACAAGATAGCCGATTGTGCAGAAAATGTCGTGAGGAATTTTGTTCTTCAGCGAGCTTTTGTGGAGGCGAGGCTGCGCGTTTGTCCTGGCCACCGGCCTGTGCCAGTTGTAGCCATGGTAAGCGCAGAGCAACGGTGGAATAGTGTCGCATAAAGGTATTCTGGATGGTTATGATTTTTGAGGAGATGGTAGATAGCAAAAAAGCATCTTTAGGGGACTTTTTCGCATTGGTGGGTCGTGCAGGATGACTCGCTGTTGCTCGCTCTGCGGGCCGTTGCTGACGCAACGTTATCCTTCACGCTTAACATCTGAGTTCGATGTTAAAATTGGTGGGTCGTGCAGGATTCGAACCTGCGACCAATTGATTAAAAGTCAACTGCTCTACCAACTGAGCTAACGACCCCTTGCGGGTTTACTACTAGCTGGAATAATTCAGAATGGTGGATCGTGCAGGATGACTCGACTTCGCCTCGCCCTACGGGTCGTTGCTGATGCAACGTTATCCTTCACGCTTAACATCTGAGTTCGATGTTAAATTGGTGGGTCGTGCAGGATTCGAACCTGCGACCAATTGATTAAAAGTCAACTGCTCTACCAACTGAGCTAACGACCCGCTCGGGTATTTCCTGAATATTTTTCACTCATCACCAATCTGTAATTGGTGGGTCGTGCAGGATGACTCGCTGTCGCTCGCCCTGCGGGCTATTGCTGACGCAACATTATCCTTCACGCTTAACATCTGAGTTTGATGTTAAATTGGTGGGTCGTGCAGGATTCGAACCTGCGACCAATTGATTAAAAGTCAACTGCTCTACCAACTGAGCTAACGACCCGAAGTGGTGGGTGATGACGGGATCGAACCGCCGACCCCCTCCTTGTAAGGGAGGT
>DASYFN010000108.1:0-52927 GCA_036498385.1 Klebsiella sp. | reverse complement strand
CCTGTTTTTCGAAGTATACCAGACGCCTGGGAAGGCGACACCTTAAGGAAGCTCAATGAGCGAGAAATTACAAAAAGTGCTGGCTCGCGCTGGCCACGGCTCCCGCCGTGAAATCGAAGCCAAAATCGAAGCTGGCCGCGTCAGCGTCGATGGCAAAATCGCCACCCTTGGCGATCGCGTTGAAATTGTCCCGGGTTTAAAAATTCGCATCGACGGTCACCTGATTTCGGTGAAAGAGTCTGCGGAACAGATTTGTCGCGTGCTGGCTTACTATAAGCCGGAAGGCGAACTCTGTACTCGTAACGACCCGGAAGGTCGTCCGACGGTGTTCGATCGTCTGCCAAAGCTGCGCGGCGCGCGCTGGATTGCTGTGGGTCGTCTGGACGTAAACACCTGCGGTTTGCTACTGTTTACTACAGACGGTGAGCTGGCGAACCGTCTGATGCATCCGAGTCGCGAAGTTGAACGTGAATATGCGGTGCGCGTGTTTGGCCAGATCGATGATGACAAGCTTCGTCAACTGTCTCGTGGCGTGCAACTGGAAGACGGTCCGGCGGCGTTTAAAACCATTAAGTTTACCGGTGGCGAAGGTATTAACCAGTGGTACAACGTAACGCTAACTGAAGGCCGTAACCGCGAGGTCCGCCGCCTGTGGGAAGCTGTTGGCGTGCAGGTCAGCCGCCTGATCCGCGTGCGCTATGGCGATATTCTGCTGCCGAAAGGCCTGCCGCGCGGCGGCTATACCGAGCTGGACCTGGCGCAAACCAACTACCTGCGTGAACTGGTTGCGCTAACGCCGGAAACCAACTCTAAGGTCGCTGTCGAAAAAGATCGTCGTCGTATGAAAGCGAATCAGATCCGCCGTGCGGTTAAGCGCCACAACCTGGTGGGTAATAATAACAACCGTCGCTCCGGCAGCCGTAATAACAGTAACGGTTAATGATTCCAGTTCCGGCGGTGAGCGCCGGAATTCTCCCTCCTGCGATACCCTTCACACTTCTGCATAAAGACAAAACAGGAAATCCCTGAACAAATAACGCAAAACGGTACGCCAGGCAACGCGATAGACTGATGCGACTGATTACGCAAGCATTTCGTTTCGCGGCAAAATGTTCTCGAAAGAGAGTAGTGCCCGGGGAGGATTGCCTGTGCCAGCCGCTTGAACATGGACTGCTCGAGCGGCTGGTGGCTAGTAGTCGATCCCCATCTGCGCCTTGATTCCGGCATCAAACGCGTGTTTAACCGGACGTAACTCACTGACGGTGTCGGCCAGTTCGCTAATCTCACGGTGACAACCGCGACCGGTAATAATAACTGTCTGGTGTGCCGGGCGGTTGCGCAGAGCGGTAAGCACCTCTTCCAGCGGCAGGTAGTCGTAAGCCACCATGTAGGTTAGCTCGTCCAGCAAAACGAGATCGAGGCTTTCATCGGCCAGCATTCTGCGCCCATGCTCCCAGACCGCGAGGCAGGCAGCGGTATCGCTTTCGCGATCCTGCGTATTCCAGGTAAAACCGGTAGCCATCACCTGAAACTCGACGCCGTGCGGCTCTAGCAAGTTGCGCTCACCGTTCGGCCAGCTACCTTTGATAAACTGCACGACGCCGGCTTTTTTACCGTGCCCGACGGCACGGGTGACGGTACCAAAAGCGGCGGTCGTTTTGCCTTTACCGTTGCCGGTAAATACGATCACGATACCGCGTTCTTCCTGGGCGGCGGCGACGCGAGCATCAACCTTATCTTTTACCCTTTGCTGGCGTTCTCGGTAGCGTTCATCACTCATTGTGCGATTCCTGGTTTGCGGCCCGGTTGGGCGTCAAAAGTCATCCCCGTTTTGCGACGGCTGTCGTCGCCCATCAGCCACAAGTAGACCGGCATAATATCAGCGGGGGTTTTCAATTTTTGCGGATCTTCCGTCGGGAACGCATTGGCGCGCATTTTAGTGCGTGTGCCGCCGGGGTTGATGCAGTTAACCCGCAGATGACGGCTTTGATATTCTTCGGACAGTACCTGCATCATGCCTTCGGTGGCGAACTTAGATGCGGCATAAGCGCCCCAGTTGGCGCGCCCCTGACGACCAACACTGGAAGAGGTAAAGACCAGCGAACCTGATTCGGATTTAAGTAATAAAGGAAGCAGCGCCTGGGTGAGCATAAAGGTGCCGTTAACGTTCACTTGCATGACCTGCTGCCATACTTCCGGTTTTTGTTGATCCATCGGGCAAACGTCGCCCAGCAGACCCGCGTTATGCAGCACGCCGTCGAGTCGTGGATAGTGAATGGCTATCTTCTGCGCCAGTTGATGGCACTCCTGTGGCGTACAGGTTAACAGGTCGAGAGTGAACCAGCGGGCGGGAATTCCACCTGCTTGCTGGATCTCGTGCGCAACGCTGCGCAGTTTTTCTTCATTGCGACCGACCAGGATAACGCTGGCGCTATAGCGGGAATAGGTCAGGGCGGCTTCACGGCCAATACCGTCGCTGGCGCCGGTAACCAGAATGATGCGATCCTGTAACAGATGACGTTGCGGTTGATAGTGCACGGCGACTCCTCGGGCGATCTGCTGGTGATCGCACTTGCTATTCGGTATCTCACTTTTGCGCTTTATGCCTGAAAGCGCCCGCTATTGCAATCGGCGAAACGGAAACTCTTCGCGGAATTAATATCTTGCAACGATTTCATCGTCGCTGAAAAAAACAGGAATGTGCCTCGCATGCGACACAAAGCACAAAGACTTCTCGCCGACGGCTGATGTACACTGTGTGCCAACGTCAGTGGTTTACACAAGGTGAAAACGTGGAATTAGTTGCTCAGTATGGTCTGTTTTTGGCCAAAATCGCGACCATTGTTGTCGCAATTGCGGTTATCGCCGCCCTTATTGTTAACCTGGCTCAGCGCAAAAAACAGCGCGGCGAGCTACGGGTAACCAATCTTAGCGAGCAATATAAGGAGATGAAGGAAGAGCTGGCGGTTTCGTTGCTCGATGGGCCGCAGCAGAAGCTGTGGCATAAAGCGCAAAAGAAAAAGCTCAAGCAGGAAGCAAAAGCGTCAAAGGCGCGGGCGAAGCTGGGAACCCCAGAGCCGGACGTCAAACCGCGCGCTTGGGTGCTGGATTTTAAAGGCAGTATGGATGCCCATGAAGTCAGCAGCCTGCGCGAAGAAATCACTGCCGTTCTGGCTGCGGCAAAGGCGCGCGATCAGGTGGTGATTCGCCTTGAAAGCCCCGGCGGCGTAGTTCACGGCTATGGCCTTGCCGCTTCACAGTTACAGCGTCTGCGCGATAAACAGATCCCGCTAACGGTGGCGGTAGATAAAGTCGCGGCCAGCGGCGGTTATATGATGGCCTGCGTGGCGAACAGAATCGTCTCTGCGCCATTTGCTATCCTTGGCTCTATTGGTGTTGTGGCGCAAATCCCAAACATCAATCGTTTCCTGAAGAACAAGGATATCGACATTGAGCTGCATACGGCCGGGCAGTACAAACGTACCTTGACGATGCTGGGCGAAAATACCGAAGAAGGGCGGCAGAAATTCCGCGAAGATCTGAACGACACCCATCGGCTGTTCAAAGATTTTGTCCACCAGATGCGTCCTGGGCTGGATATTGAACAGGTGGCCACTGGCGAACACTGGTACGGCGTTCAGGCGCTGGAAAAAGGCCTTGTGGACGCGGTGGAAACCAGCGATGAACTTCTGCTGGGGTTGATGGATAAGCACGAGGTTATCAGCGTGCGTTATCAGCAGCGTAAGAAAATGCTTGAGCGTTTTACCGGCAGTGCGGCGGAAAGCGCCGATAAACTGCTGCTGCGATGGTGGCAGCGTGGGCAAAAGCCGCTGATGTAAACAAACAACGCGAGGCCCCGGCCTCGCGTTGTCGTATTAACCAGGCAGCTAACGCTTAATCCGTCAGATGATACTTATCAGACAACTCATGCGCGAGGTATTTAAACATATTAAATACCGCCGTGCTCTTCGCTGTTGGTAAACCCTGCTCATCAAGATAGAACTCGCCACTGAACACCAGCACGCCGTTACGCTGAACGACGTCGGTGGCCTCGATCCCGGCTAACGTATCTTCATGTTCGCGAATGAGTTTGTTGGCTTTTTCCAGAAGCGTCTGGCGATCGATGGGTTGGGTTGTACCTTGCATAAATGCCTCCTGTGATTCTTCGCGGGTAGTCTACGCCGCGCGGCGGCGAGGGGCAAATTTTCCATTGATCTTACAGGGGTAATCGCAGGAGCCTAATAAACATCAGTTTAGTGGCGGGATTTGCTTTTGCATGCTAATAAAGTTGCGTAACGAATTTTATCAGGTACAGTGTGACGCTTTCAGCGCTCTGGCAACAGATTTGCTTGACATTCGGCCAAAAATTATTCGTGCTATATCGCCTGGTGAGCAAAAGCCAGCAAACTCAGCTAGCTGGTTTTATGGATGTGAAACCGGTGCAACGGGTTGATATCTATCGATAACGACGCAATATGGGTTGTGACGTATCGCCAGTGGAGAGTGAATCAATGTGCGATGTATTCCTGGATGAATCAAATTAGGTAAAGGTGAATATGGGTAAAGCTCTCGTTATCGTTGAGTCCCCGGCAAAAGCCAAAACGATCAATAAGTATCTGGGGAATGACTACGTGGTTAAGTCCAGCGTCGGTCATATCCGCGATTTGCCGACCAGTGGCTCAGCTTCCAAAAAGAGCGCCGACTCTACCTCCACCAAAGGGGCTAAAAAGCCTAAGAAGGATGAACGCGGCGCTCTGGTCAACCGTATGGGCGTGGACCCATGGCATGACTGGAATGCGCACTATGAAATACTCCCGGGTAAAGAAAAGGTCGTTTCAGAACTCAAACAGTTGGCGGAAAAAGCCGACCACATCTACCTCGCAACCGACCTTGACCGCGAAGGGGAAGCCATTGCATGGCACCTGCGGGAAGTTATCGGCGGTGATGAACAGCGCTATAGTCGCGTGGTGTTCAACGAGATCACCAAGAACGCTATCCGTCAGGCTTTCGAAAAGCCGGGCGAACTGAATATTGACCGTGTTAACGCTCAGCAGGCGCGCCGTTTTATGGACCGCGTGGTGGGCTATATGGTTTCTCCACTACTGTGGAAAAAAATTGCCCGCGGTCTGTCCGCAGGCCGCGTCCAGTCGGTTGCGGTACGTCTGGTGGTAGAGCGCGAGCGCGAAATTAAAGCGTTTGTGCCGGAAGAGTACTGGGAAGTTGACGCCAGCACCACGACGCCAGGCGGCGATGCGTTGCTATTGCAGGTGACGCATAACGGCGATAAGCCATTCCGTCCGGTGAGCCGTGATGAAACCATGGCGGCGGTAGCACAGCTCGAAAAAGCCAGCTACAGCGTGCTGGAACGTGAAGACAAGCCGACCAGCAGCAAGCCGGGCGCGCCGTTTATCACCTCCACGCTACAGCAGGCCGCCAGTACTCGTCTTGGCTTCGGCGTGAAGAAAACCATGATGATGGCGCAGCGTCTCTATGAAGCGGGCCATATTACTTATATGCGTACCGATTCGACGAACCTGAGTCAGGATGCGCTGAACATGGTGCGCGGATATATTGGCGATAACTTCGGTAAGAAATATCTGCCGGAAAGCGCTAACCAGTACGCCAGCAAAGAAAACTCTCAGGAAGCGCACGAAGCGATTCGTCCTTCCGATGTCAACGTGCTGGCCGAAGCGTTAAAAGATATGGAATCTGATGCGCAGAAACTGTATCAGCTGATCTGGCGTCAGTTTGTCGCCTGTCAGATGACGCCAGCACAGTACGACTCCACCACGCTGACAGTGAAAGCCGGCGATTTTAAACTGAAAGCCCGTGGCCGTACGCTGCGTTTTGATGGTTGGACCAAAGTGATGCCTGCCCTGCGTAAAGGCGATGAAGATCGTACTTTACCGATGGTAAACAAGGGCGAAAGTCTGAGTCTGGTCGAACTGACGCCTGCGCAGCACTTTACCAAGCCGCCGGCGCGTTTTAGCGAAGCATCGCTGGTGAAAGAGCTGGAAAAACGCGGCATTGGACGTCCGTCCACCTATGCATCGATCATTTCGACCATTCAGGATCGCGGCTACGTGCGGGTGGAAAACCGTCGCTTTTATGCGGAAAAAATGGGTGAAATCGTTACCGATCGTCTGGAAGAGAACTTCCGCGATCTGATGAACTACGATTTCACCGCGCAGATGGAAGACCGCCTCGATCAGGTGGCTAACCATCAAGCCGAGTGGAAACAGGTTCTCGATCGCTTCTTCGGAGATTTTACCTCGCAGTTGCAAACAGCAGAGAAAGATCCTGAAGAGGGTGGCATGCAGCCGAACACAATGGTACTGACCAGCATCGACTGTCCAACCTGCGGGCGCAAGATGGGGATCCGTACCGCCAGCACAGGCGTATTCCTCGGCTGTTCGGGCTACGCGCTGTCGCCAAAAGAGCGCTGCAAAACCACCATTAACCTGGTGCCGGAAAACGAAGTTCTCAACGTGCTGGAAGGCGAGGATGCTGAAACCAACGCGCTGCGCGCTAAGCGTCGCTGTAAAAAATGCGGTACGGCGATGGACAGCTACCTCATCGATCCTAAGCGCAAGCTGCATGTCTGCGGTAATAATCCGACCTGCGATGGCTATGAGATTGAAGAGGGTGAGTTCCGCATCAAGGGTTATGACGGTCCGATAGTTGAGTGTGAAAAATGCGGTTCCGAAATGCATCTGAAGATGGGGCGTTTTGGCAAGTATATGGCCTGCACCAACGACGAGTGTAAAAACACCCGTAAGATCCTGCGTAATGGAGAAGTGGCTCCGCCAAAAGAAGATCCGGTACCGCTACCGGAACTGCCGTGCGAGAAATCGGACGCTTACTTTGTTCTACGCGATGGCGCGGCGGGCGTCTTCCTGGCCGCCAATACCTTCCCGAAATCGCGCGAAACCCGCGCGCCACTCGTGGAAGAGCTGTACCGCTTCCGTGACCGTCTGGCCGAGAAACTGCGCTATCTGGCCGATGCGCCGCAGCAGGATCCGGAAGGCAACAAAACGATGGTGCGTTTTAGCCGTAAGACGAAGCAGCAGTACGTTGCTTCAGAGAAAGACGGCAAAGCGACCGGCTGGTCAGCTTTCTATATTGATGGCAAATGGACTGAAGCGAAGAAGTAAACGCTATTACCTGTTATAAGGGCCGCATCGCGGCCCTTATAACATCGCATATCCCTGATATTAAATATTTTATTCTGTTTCCCTCCCTCCTTATAACCGACTTGTTATTTTTTGTTAGTATCTATACATTGTAGATATAAATGATATAGTGGTTATAGCTAATTCCTTTTTTATTATTTAATCGTCTTATACATCATCGTCTTCAGGATCCGTTGTGACGCTAAAATGGCGAGTCGCAGGGATGGACGGGTCAAACCGCCCGCCAGATAGTCGCCTGAACGCAAAATGTATTGAGCGGGTTTATTTTACGCGCTATCGGATATCAGCCATGAAACTACAGCAGCTCCGCTATATCGTTGAGGTTGTTAACCATAATCTGAACGTTTCCTCTACCGCTGAAGGTTTGTACACCTCGCAGCCGGGCATCAGCAAGCAGGTTCGCATGCTGGAAGATGAGCTGGGAATTCAGATTTTCGCCCGCAGTGGCAAACATCTGACCCAGGTCACTCCCGCAGGCCAGGAAATCATACGCATCGCTCGTGAGGTCTTATCGAAGGTGGATGCGATAAAGTCGGTAGCGGGTGAGCACACCTGGCCTGACAAAGGTTCACTGTACGTTGCAACCACCCACACGCAGGCCCGCTACGCGCTACCGGGCGTCATCAAAGGTTTTATTGAACGCTATCCCCGTGTCTCGTTGCACATGCATCAGGGATCGCCAACGCAAATCGCCGAGGCAGTTTCAAAAGGTAATGCGGACTTCGCTATCGCGACTGAAGCACTCCATCTCTATGATGACCTTGTGATGCTGCCGTGCTATCACTGGAACCGTTCCATTGTCGTCACACCCGAGCACCCGCTGGCATCGCGAGAGTCGGTATCGATTGAGGAACTGGCTCAATATCCATTGGTGACTTACACCTTCGGTTTCACCGGGCGTTCTGAGCTGGATACTGCCTTTAATCGCGCCGGGTTAACGCCGCGCATCGTTTTTACCGCTACTGACGCCGATGTGATTAAAACCTACGTGCGTCTGGGCCTTGGGGTAGGGGTGATAGCCAGTATGGCGGTGGATCCTGTTTCCGATCCTGACCTGGTTAAGCTGGACGCCAGGGATATTTTCAGCCACAGCACAACGAAAATAGGTTTCCGGCGCAGCACCTTCTTGCGAAGCTATATGTATGATTTTATTCAACGATTTGCTCCGCATCTGACCCGCGATGTGGTCGATACTGCCGTCGCTTTGCGCTCGAATGAAGATATTGAAGCGATGTTTAAAGATATTAAATTACCGGAAAAATAACCATAGAAAAATAAGGGCGTCTTCTCGGGGATAGCAAAACGAATACCCGTCATATTTCAAGTAGCATGGGCGTTGGCAATAATCCGGCCCATCCTTGAGCCTCGCCCTGGCGGGTGAGGAGAACAACATTCAAATTTATCCCTGCGTTGCCGCGTGCTTCGGCCTCAACCCTTCGAGGCCAACGCAAGCGCTATTCAAAACGGTTAATCATTTTACCCTGCAACTCGAGTTATTCAGGGGATAAACCGCTTCTGCGTCACAATTTTCGTTAACTCCTCATAACACATTTGCAAATATGCCTGTCGAGATCAAAATAGTGATGAAATGTATCTTTCGAAAAGTGAATTCACTGGATTAATAGTGAATCCATAATTAAGATTTATACGAGGTTGATTATTTTTAGCGATTGGTGGTAAAAAAATGATTAGTGATATCGATTATATGAAGTTAGCGATGTCACAGGAACGTGACAAGACTGAGATAGATCCGGTTTTGAGAAGTAAGGTCTGGAGCGCCGTTATCCTTGGGCTTGCGATGTTCTGGAGCATCATTGCTCTGGTTGTCTGCAACGTTTGGTTTCTAAACTAGAGTACCTGCCAGTCAAAATGGTTGTGTCAGTTCTATGACAGAGGAAATATTAAGAATTATTTCCATCTGCTAAGAACCGAGGCAATAAGGAGAATATAAATTCCCTCCTTTTTAGACTCGCTCGATAAATTTACGCTATTGAACTAATCGTCAAAATAACGGCGATTAGTTTTTCTTTGTACTCATGTACTAATACGACACGCTCGCCAAAGTAAACCTGTCTTCTTCAATCTTTCTCAATATACTTGCCTTCATTATTCAAATTTCCTGTCTTAGTCTGGTTTACCTATTTTAGCAATTTGAGTTGTTATCAAAGTGTTACATAAAAGATGTGTTATCTTTAATAATCACCCCGAGGAGGATCAGGGGATGCTATCCCTAAGGTAAAGGAGGAGTTATGTCGTCAACCCTACGAGCAGCCAGCAAGGATACGCTACAGGTTAAAGATAAAACCTGGCATTACTATAGCTTACCGCTGGCCGCCAAAGAACTGGGCGATCTCTCGCGCTTGCCCAAATCGCTCAAAGTGTTACTGGAAAACCTGCTGCGCTGGCAGGACGAGGATTCCGTCACCGCCGAAGATATTTATGCCCTGTCCGGATGGCTGAAACATGCGCATGCCGATCGGGAAATTGCCTACCGTCCTGCGCGCGTCCTGATGCAGGACTTTACCGGCGTTCCCGCCGTGGTCGACCTGGCGGCGATGCGCGAAGCGGTAAAACGTCTGGGAGGTGACACGGCCAAAGTGAACCCGCTTTCTCCTGTCGACCTGGTCATTGATCACTCGGTCACGGTAGATCGCTTTGGCGACGATGATGCTTTTGAAGAAAACGTCCGTCTTGAGATGGAACGTAACCATGAGCGCTATGTCTTTTTGCGCTGGGGGCAACAGGCATTTAGCCGCTTCAGCGTGGTACCGCCGGGTACCGGGATTTGCCATCAGGTTAACCTGGAATATCTTGGCCGGGCGGTATGGAGCGAACAGCAAAACGGCGAGTGGGTGGCCTTTCCGGACACGCTGGTCGGAACCGATTCACATACGACGATGATTAACGGTTTAGGCGTTCTTGGCTGGGGCGTTGGTGGCATCGAGGCGGAAGCCGCTATGCTGGGGCAGCCGGTTTCCATGCTGATCCCCGATGTTGTCGGCTTTAAGCTGAGCGGCAAGCTGCGTGAAGGTATAACCGCTACGGACCTGGTGCTGACCGTCACCCAGATGCTGCGTAAACATGGCGTAGTGGGTAAATTTGTTGAATTCTACGGCGATGGCCTCGATTCTCTGCCGCTGGCGGACCGCGCGACTATCGCCAATATGTCGCCGGAGTATGGCGCTACCTGCGGTTTCTTCCCGATTGATGCAGTTACGCTTGACTATATGCGCCTGACTGGACGCAGCGAGGAGCAGGTGGCGCTGGTGGAAGCCTATGCGAAAGCACAGGGAATGTGGCGTCAGCCTGGAGACGAACCGGTTTTCACCAGCACACTGGCGCTGGATATGGGGACCGTCGAAGCCAGTCTGGCAGGGCCGAAGCGTCCGCAGGACCGTGTCGCTCTCGGTGATGTGCCCAAAGCCTTTGCCGCCAGCACCGAACTGGAGGTTAACCACGCGCAGAAAGATAAACGGCCAATCGACTATATGCTGAACGGACAGCAATATTCGCTACCGGACGGGGCAGTGGTGATTGCCGCCATTACCTCCTGTACAAACACTTCAAACCCTAGCGTACTGATGGCCGCTGGCTTGCTGGCGAAGAAAGCCGTTGAGGTGGGTCTGAAACCGCAGCCGTGGGTCAAAGCATCGCTGGCGCCGGGATCGAAGGTTGTTTCCGATTATCTGGCTCACGCAAAGCTGACGTCATATCTTGATAAGCTGGGCTTTAACCTTGTCGGCTATGGCTGTACCACCTGTATCGGAAACTCAGGACCGTTGCCAGACCCGATTGAACGCGCAATCAAGCAGGGCGATCTGACTGTCGGGGCAGTACTTTCCGGGAACCGCAACTTTGAAGGACGCATTCATCCGCTGGTAAAAACCAACTGGCTGGCTTCGCCACCACTGGTTGTAGCCTATGCCCTGGCGGGTAATATGAATCTCGACCTGACGTGTGAGCCGCTAGGGACGGGTAAAGACGGTCAGCCGGTATATCTGAAAGATATCTGGCCGAGCGGGGCCGAAGTGGCGCATGCGGTTGAGCAAGTCTCAACGGAGATGTTCCGTAAAGAGTACGCCGAAGTATTTGAAGGAACCGCCGAGTGGAAGGCGATAAAAGTGGATCGCTCTGATACCTACGACTGGCAGGATGACTCGACCTACATTCGCTTGTCGCCATTCTTTGACGAGATGGGCGCTGAACCTAAGCCGGTGGAAGATATTCACGGAGCGCGCATTCTGGCAATGCTGGGCGACTCGGTCACCACTGACCATATCTCCCCGGCTGGCAGTATTAAAGCCGATAGTCCTGCCGGGCGTTATCTGCAAAATCACGGCGTCGAACGCATCGATTTTAACTCCTACGGCTCCCGGCGCGGGAACCATGAGGTGATGATGCGCGGTACGTTTGCCAATATCCGTATTCGTAACGAAATGGTGCCCGGCGTGGAAGGGGGGATGACGCGTCATCTTCCGGATAGTCAACCTATCGCTATTTACGATGCGGCAATGCTCTACAAGGATGAGGGAACGCCGCTGGCGGTTATCGCAGGTAAAGAGTATGGCTCTGGCTCCAGCCGCGACTGGGCAGCGAAAGGACCGCGTTTGCTTGGCGTCAGAGTGGTCATCGCCGAGTCTTTCGAGCGTATCCATCGTTCCAACCTGATTGGAATGGGGATCCTGCCGCTGGAGTTTCCGCAGGGGATTACGCGCAAAACGCTGGAGCTAAACGGGGAAGAGCGGATAGATATCAGCAATCTGCAGGCGTTACAGCCCGGTATGACGGTGCCGGTTACGCTTACGCGTACGGATGGCAAGCAGGAAATCATTGATTGCCGCTGCCGCATCGATACGGCGACTGAGCTGACCTACTACCGGAACGACGGCATTTTGCACTATGTGATCCGCAATATGTTGTAATTCAGAACATTTTAAACATGCAGGGCCCACATATGCAGGCCCTCATGTTTTCAACGGATTATTTACTCAGAAGGTGCCCCATTTTGGCAGCCTTGGTATCCAGATAATGGGCATTTTTTGGGTTGCGCCCCACAATCAGCGGTACACGCTCAACAATATTAATTCCCGCTTCGCTGAGGATCTCGACCTTTTTCGGATTGTTGGTTAACAGACGAACCTGGGCGACGTTGAGTAGCTTAAACATATCTGAGCATAGCGTGAAATCGCGCTCATCGGCGGCAAAACCCAGTTGGTGGTTGGCTTCAACGGTGTCATAGCCTTGATCCTGTAAAGCGTAGGCGCGAATTTTATTCAGCAGGCCAATATTACGCCCTTCCTGACGGTGGTACAGCAGAATGCCGCGCCCCTCTTCAGCAATATGCGACAACGCCGCTTCCAGTTGAAATCCGCAATCACAGCGCAGGCTAAAAAGGGCGTCGCCCGTTAAACACTCAGAGTGTACACGAGCCAGAACCGGGGACTGCCCCGAAATATCGCCGAAAACCAGCGCGACGTGATCCTGCCCGGTTGCCAGTTCTTCAAAACCGACCATGAGAAAATCGCCCCATGGGGTTGGCAGTTTGGCTTCTGCCACACGTTTAAGCTGCATGTGATTCTCCAGATTCTATCAGCACCTGACTGTGCTTCTGTTTGCCGTTATTTTGCCACAATGGCGCGACGTTCTCCTAATTGCGTACGGTTACCTGCATGCAAAGCGCACAAACGAACCACTTTCCGTTATGATATTGAGTTCAATGACAAGGAGACAAGATGCTATTGATTGCCAGACGAACCGCCGTTGGCGCGGTCCTGTTATTACTCATGCCCGCAGTGGTCTGGATTTCCGGCTGGAAATGGCATCCAGGACTGTCGGAAGGCGTCCTTAAACTACTGTATTGGGTGACCGAGACGGTGACTCAACCCTGGGGCATCATTACACACGTTATCTTATGCGCCTGGTTCCTCTGGTGCCTGCGTTTTCGTCTGCAGGCGGCAATAATGCTGTTTCTGATCCTGGCCGCAGCGATTCTGGTTGGGCAGGGAGTGAAGTCGTGGATCAAAGACCGGGTTCAGGAGCCTCGCCCCTTTGTTATCTGGCTGGAACAGACGCAGCAGGTACCGGTCAGTCAATTCTACGCGTTGAAACGCACAGATCGCGCTAAACTGGTGCATAAACAACTGGCGGAAGAGCGACAAATTCCTGAGTTTTTGCGTAATCACTGGCAAAAAGAGAGCGGTTTCGCTTTCCCTTCTGGGCATACGATGTTCGCTGCCAGTTGGGCGCTGCTCGGCGTTGGTTTGCTGTGGCCGCGGCGTCGTTGGGTAACTCTAGCGCTGCTGCTAACGTGGGCGACGGCGGTGATGGGAAGCCGCCTGGCGCTGGGAATGCACTGGCCACAGGACTTGATTGTTGCAACGCTGATCTCCTGGCTATTGGTGACCCTGGCAACCTGGCTTGCCCAGAAGTTTTGCGGGCCGCTATCGCCCCCGGGAGAAGAGGCGCAGGAAATTAAAAAAAGGGCGGCAGCGCCGGAATAATGTTGATGTTACCAGTATCAGGCCGCATATCCTGTACTGGTGCCCTGTATTTCCATTTCACCGCTGCGGCGAAAATGATACTTTATAGGGCTGAATGCGAGATTCTTTCGCGCAACCCACATAACGGGAAGTCATGTGAAATACTTACTTATTGTCTTACTGGTATTAGCAATCTTCGTCATTTCAGTAACGCTTGGCGCACAAAATGACCAGGTGGTCACGTTCAACTATTTACTCGCGCAGGGTGAATTCCGTATTTCAACTCTACTGGCTGTGCTTTTTGCCGCCGGTTTTGCTATCGGCTGGCTGATCTGCGGCCTTTTCTGGCTGCGGGTTCGCGTTTCTCTGGTGCGTGCCGAGCGTAAAATTAAGCGTCTGGAGCACCAGAGCGCGCCAGCCAGCGTTACGCCAGCTGAAGCCGGTGTTCCTGCGGTGAAGGAATAATCATTTATGCTGGAGTTGTTGTTTCTGCTTTTGCCCGTTGCCGCAGCATATGGCTGGTACATGGGGCGCAGAAGTGCACAACAGTCCAAACAGGACGATGCGAGCCGTCTGTCGCGTGACTATGTTGCAGGGGTCAACTTCCTGCTGAGCAATCAGCAGGATAAAGCCGTCGATCTGTTTCTCGATATGCTGAAAGAGGACACCGGCACCGTCGAAGCCCACCTTACGTTGGGTAACCTGTTCCGCTCGCGCGGTGAGGTTGACCGTGCTATTCGCATTCACCAAAGCTTAATGGAAAGCGCCTCGTTAACTTACGACCAGCGTCTGCTGGCCGTTCAGCAACTGGGGCGTGATTATATGGCCGCCGGGCTCTATGACCGGGCGGAGGGGATGTTTAAACAACTGGTGGATGAAACCGATTTTCGCCTTGGCGCTCTGCAGCAACTGCTGCAAATTTATCAGGCAACCAGCGACTGGCAGTCGGCGATTGAAGTGGCCGAACGTCTGGTTAAGCTGGGGAAAGAGAAACATCGCGGCGAAATCGCCAATTTCTGGTGTGAACTGGCGCTGCAGCAAATGGCGGGCAACGATCTGGATAAAGCGATGGGGCTGCTGAAGAAAGGTGCCGCTGCGGATCGCAATAGTGCTCGCGTCTCCATCATGATGGGCCGGGTATGGATGGAAAAGAGCGACTATGCGAAAGCCGTAGAGAGCCTGGAGCGGGTTATTGTGCAGGATAAAGAACTGGTCGGTGAAACCCTGGAAATGCTGCAAACCTGTTACCAGCAGTTGGGGAAAACTGACGAGTGGGAAGCATTTTTGCGCCGCTGCACGGAGGAAAACACCGGGGCAACAGCCGACCTTATGCTAGCGCAGATCCTTGAACAGCGCGAAGGTGTTGAGTCCGCGCAAAATTATGTGACTCGCCAGCTGGAGCGTCATCCGACGATGCGCGTGTTTCATAAGCTGATCGATTACCATATCAATGAAGCCGAAGAGGGGCGTGCAAAAGAGAGTCTGGGCGTTTTGCGTCACATGGTTGGCGAACAGGTCCGCAGCAAGCCGCGCTATCGCTGTCAGAAATGTGGTTTTACCGCCCACACGCTGTACTGGCACTGCCCCTCCTGCCGGTCATGGTCAACGATTAAGCCAATTCGCGGTCTTGATGGACAGTAGATTTAAAAAAACACTCATTTTAGTTACAACATACTAAAGGATTTATCTTCACGATCCCTCTGGCTACGGCTGTCGGGTTGTCTGGCAGGGAGGGAAATGCAGCCTGTTATTTTCGCCTTATCGCAGGTAGAATGCTGCCCGTTTACCTTTTTTGCGCCGAACCGGCGCTCATCAACAATTAAGGTCCGGTCATGACGTCTACTGCTACATCTTCTTTCCGCGTTGTCACATCCTCGCCAGTCGTCGTTGCTCTCGATTATGATAACCGTGATAAAGCGCTGGCGTTTGTCGATCGTATCGACCCGCGTGATTGCCGCCTGAAGGTGGGTAAAGAGATGTTTACCTTACTGGGGCCACAGTTTGTTCGCGATCTGCACCAGCGCGGTTTTGAGGTTTTCCTCGATCTTAAATTTCATGATATCCCGAATACCACGGCACGTGCGGTCGCCGCAGCGGCTGAGCTTGGCGTCTGGATGGTCAACGTCCACGCTTCCGGCGGTGTGCGTATGATGACTGCCGCGCGTGAAGCCCTGCAGCCATTCGGCAAAGATGCGCCGCTGCTGATTGCCGTAACGGTATTAACCAGCATGGAAGCCAGCGATCTGCAGGAGTTGGGGATTATGCTTTCTCCAACTGATCACGCTGCGAAGCTGGCGGCGCTGACCCAGCGCTGCGGGCTGGATGGCGTAGTTTGCTCGGCGCAGGAAGCGGTTCGCTTTAAACAAGAACTGGGCCAGGCGTTCAAGCTGGTGACGCCGGGTATTCGACCACAAGGTAGCGACGCTGGCGACCAGCGGCGAATTATGACGCCGGAACAGGCGCAAGCGGCTGGTGTTGATTATATGGTGATTGGTCGCCCGGTAACGCAATCAGCCGATCCTGCTGCCACGCTGCGCAGCATTAACGCATCGTTGAACAAGGGGGTATGATGAACGATTCCAACAGTCGTCTGGTGTACTCAACAGACAGCGGTCGTATTGATGAACCCAAACCGGTACAGGTGCGCCCGAAAGGGGATGGTATCGTACGTATCCAGCGGCAGACCAGTGGGCGCAAGGGTAAGGGCGTATGCCTGATTAGCGGGATCGATGAAAATGACGAGACGCTGGCTAAGCTTGCCGCCGAGCTGAAAAAGAAATGCGGCTGCGGTGGGGCGGTTAAGGATGGCGTGATTGAGATTCAGGGCGATAAGCGAGACTTACTGAAGTCGCTTCTGGAAGCCAAAGGAATGAAAGTTAAGCTGGCTGGCGGTTAATCAATAATAAGGCCACGATAAATATCGTGGCCTTCATTTTTGCTGGTGTACGCGTCAGCTAATATAAATTTTCATTTTATTGTTTGTGGTTAATATTATTTACCCACCTGGTGGCCAATAATCCCGCCGACTGCCGCGCCGCCCAGGGTACCCAGGGTGCTGCCGTCAGTTAATACCGCACCACCCAGGGCACCGGCACCAGCGCCGATAGCGGTGTTACGATCGCGTTTAGACCAGTGCGAACAAGCGCTCAGAGACATTGCAACAGTGACGGCCAGAACCACAGCGGCCATTTTTTTGTTCATTGAAGTCAGCATTTTTTTCTCCTGAATAATCTATTCATGGATCCAACTTACCTTAAGCATAGCTTGTTACTTCTGCTCAGGTGTTATTCCATGAAGTTTTAGTTGCGCAGGTGTTACTCTAATCACGCAGGTGATAGTTACTTCCTGTTATATCGCTATTATTAATTCTACTTTCTTTAAATTTTTCAGGCAGGTAAAAAGTCTGAATTCAGATGTCAGAAAAGTCTCAGACGAAAGCTATGCCGGGTATTCTCCGGCATACTAAAGATAAGGCGGGAAGGAACGATCAGGGATGGTTAACGATATTAACGATTAAGCCGCACTGCGTTAATTGGTTGTGCACGGCATCGTTGAGATTATCGTCGGTAATAATGCGGTTGAATCGTCCCATGGGGCCAAGCGGATAAGGGTGAACAGCATTAAACTTCGAGCTATCGCTCAGCACAATCGCTTCACAGTTCTTTTCAAGCACCGCGTTGACCACATCGGCGCGCATCATATCCCGTCCGGTAAACCCGGTTTCAACCTGCCAGCCGTCAATGCCAATAAAGGCCTTGCTGAAGTGGACCTGCTGGATAAACTGTCGCGTCAGAGGACCAACCATGCTTTCGCTGCGCTTTTGGTAGATCCCGCCCAGCAAGATCACTTCTCCTGGCGTCTCTTTCAGGAGATGCGCAATATAGCTGCTGACGGTGATAATAGTGATATCGCCGCGCTCGGCAAGCGTACGGGCGAGCAGGGCGTTGCAACTGCCATTTTCGATAAACACCATCTCACCGGACGAAACGAGCGTAGCGGCCCGCGCAGCCAGTTCTCGCTTAATGGCAAAATTGGTCATCATGCGGGTTTCCACATCTTCACTATCCAGCGGAACGGCGAAGCCGTGGGTACGTCGCAAATAGCTCTGCTTCTCTAATGAATTCAAATCCTGGCGAATGGTGACTTCAGAGACACCGGTCATCTTAGCGAGATCGGCCACGCTCATACGGCCTTTATCGATGACCATTTGCAAAATACTTTGTTGTCGGGCGTTCATAGTAGCTTCGCAGTTAAGGGCTGTTTGGGCTAACGATCGGCCCTGGAGGGCCGATTGCGGTGGTGGAGATTATCAAATTTCCCATGGCGCCTTAGGCTGGCAGGGTTTATTTTCCTGTTCGTCACTGGAAAGCGCCTGGAGTTCGGCTTTCAGAATTTCCAGGTTATGGATCGCGGAGTGATAATCCCCGGCAACCAGAATATCCAGTACGGTATCGATACGTTGGGCGAGCAGGCGAGCATTCAGATCTGACATGGCGTTATCCTGGTTACAAATGTGAATAAAATCAATGATGCTAAAAACGAATGAAAAAGAGAAGCGAAAAAAACTCACAACCTGACTCATCTACGATGATTAGTGGACAACGCGCAGAAAACGAACGGGAAGGATGAAAATGCGGCTCCGCATAAGGGAGCCGCACAGGGCACTCTATCAGGCGGCAGGACGCGCAATCACGCTACGGGTTTCCATGCGAACTTCGGCAATCGTCACATCAATAATATCCGTGACTTTGTAGACGACCTCACCTTTAATTTGCACGGTGCCGTTTTCCTGGCTGCAAACCAGTTCATCGCGTACGGCGTGAAGGAACGGAGCCGGGATAAAGGCAACCGCGCCGTTATCTACCAGACGCACGCGCATGCCGCCGCGGCTGACATCAATAATTTCAGCCGCAAAACGGGTATCGGTGCCAGCTTTTGGATTCAGATAGCGGGCGTACAGCCAGTCTCCGACATCGCGCTCCGCTACGCGGTTGAGGCGACGACGTTCTGCCATTTGCAGCGTAACATCATCCTGCGGACGGGAAATGGTTTCCCCTTTGATAATCGCTTTCAGCAGACGATGGTTGATCATATCGCCGTACTTGCGGATCGGGGAGGTCCAGGTCGCATAGGCATCAAGACCCAGACCGAAGTGCGGGCCCGGCTCGGTACTAATTTCAGCAAAAGACTGGAAGCGACGAATGCGGCTGTCGAGGAAACCGGACGGCTGTGCGTCCAGTTCGCGACGCAGCTTGCAGAAACCCTCAAGTGTCAGCACTTCCACCGGGTCAACGTGCACATCGTGACTTTTTAATAAAGCCGCTAACTGCTCGGTGTTGGCCGGATCGAATCCGGTATGGACGTTATAAACGCCGAAACCGAGCTTAGCGCGTAGCACGCGGGCAGCGCAGATGTTGGCGGCAATCATCGACTCTTCAACGATACGGTTGGCGATACGACGCGGTTCGGCAACGATATCCAGCACTTCACCTTTTTCGCCCAACACAAAGCGATAATCCGGACGATCTTTGAACACCAGCGCGTGGTTTTTACGCCATTCGCTACGACGCAGGCAGGCCTCCTGCAGCAGTTTAATTTGCTGTACGATAGTTTCGCTGTCCGGCTGCCAACTGCCGTTATTTTCCAGCCAGTCGGAGACATCATCGTAGGCCAGCTTCGCTTTAGACTCGATGGTAGCGGCGAAGAATTGAATATCGTCTCCGATGGTACCGTCATCAGCCAGAGTCATACGGCAGGCCAGAACCGGACGAACCTCGTTGGCGCGCAGGGAGCAGAGGTCGTCAGACAGCTCGCGCGGCAGCATCGGAATGTTGAATCCCGGCAGGTAGTTAGTAAAGGCGCGAATCTTCGCCGTATTGTCCAGCTTGCTGCCTGCGGCAATCCAGGCGGTCGGATCGGCGATAGCCACGGTCAGGTGCAGCTTACCGTCAGCGGCCAGCTCTGCGTACAGCGCATCGTCCATATCTTCGGTGCTGGCGCTGTCGATGGTCACGAAAGCCAGCTCTGTTAAATCGCGGCGTTCCAGACCTTCATCAAGCATCTCAGTCGCAACACCATCCGGCGCTTCTTTTTCCAGATTATGACGAGCCAGGGTGACCCACCATGGCACGAAATGATCGTCCCCATAGGTAATGTACTGGGTGAGTTCAGCGTAAAAACCGCGGTCACCTTTCAGTGGATGGCGGCGCATTTCGGCAACGGCCCAGTCACCCTCTTTAAAATCATGCTCTACACCGCGAGCGGCGCGGCAGGGAATGGCATCTTTCAGCAGTGGATGGTCAGGAACGACGGAAAGACGATCGTCTTTCTTCTGAACTTTGCCGACAAAACGCGTCAGGAATGGCTCAACCAGTTCTTCTGGTTCAGCGCTTTCGCGTTCTTTTTCAGTATTGACCACGGCGATAATACGATCACCATGCATCACTTTTTTCATTTGCGGCGGCGGAATGAAATAGCTTTTCTGCGAGTCGACTTCGAGGAAGCCAAACCCTTTTTCCGTCCCCTTAACGACCCCTTCAACGCGCGGAGTCTGGGAATGCAGTTGCTGTTTAAGCTGCGCTAGCAGCGGGTTGTCCTGAAACATAATTTCGTATTTTCGTGGCTAAAAGAGCGGCTGACATTTTTACGCGAATATGCCTGCCGCAGCAAGCGCTGTTTCAGCATTTTACCTCTCCTGACGTACATTCCCGAGGGCGATTTTCAGACGGTTCATCCAACCGCACAGTCCGCACCAGGCGAGAAGATCGATAACAGAAGTACGGGAAAGCCCGTATTCGGTCAGGGAAGTTAGCTGGGCGGCGCTGAAACGGTCAGGTGCGCGAGTCAAAAGCTGTACAGATTGTAAAATCTGACGCTCAATTGATGGCGTTTCTCTCCATGCCTGAACGCCAGATTCATTACCACGCAAAGCGTCTGAGAGATTGGCTAACTCTGGACATCGCGAGGCCCAGGCATTAAAGCAGCTGATACTGCCATTAATACGCGCAACTATCAGCGCTACCTGCGCTGCGAACGGCGGCTGGTCGCCGAGGTGGGTCAGAAGCTGTTCCAGTATATCAAGTGGAGGTTCCTGAGTCGCCAGCAGCGGAGCCAGTTCGAACAGGCCCGGATGTTTTTGCCAGTTCGCTAACAGAGACTGGCGATCGTCATCGGCATAGCGTAAATCTGAGTCGTCGAGCCCTGGCTGCCAGTCCGTATCTCTCGCGACGAAAAGCGCTTCTGGCGCATCTTCTTGCTGTGGCATGCCGGGGATCCTGCGCACCGGGTAACCAAGGGCGGCATGGAATGTGGCGATAGTGCGGGCCTGAAAACTGATAAAACCAATAATCTGATTAATCAGAATAATGTCGCGACTGGTCAGGCCGACTTCATCCAGTTGGCTGCGAGACAACGCATTAATCACTGAAGGAGAGCTCGCGAGCTGGCGTGCATACTGGGTAATTTGCGCCAGGCGACGGTTGCTCTCACGCGAGGAGTCCGGGCCGGGAAGCGGCGCCAGTCTGGCTGCGTAGTGATTGCACAGGCGCTGTACGCCGTAAACCTGGGCAACGGTCAACGCGGTACTGAACCGATCGTAGATATTCAATGTTTGCAGACGATTAACAACAACTGACGCCGGGAAGAGGGCATCGGCCAGCCGACTGGCGGGCGTAAGCCAGCGCGCATGCGCCTTGAGCAGGTCTTCGGGTAGAGGCAGATCGAGTAAAAAACGATCTTCGACATGGGCGGCTTCAGGGGCGAGCGGCAATACATCCACCGGGCAGATTGTGGACTGGGTCTCATGATACCAGTGGTTTTTGCCGTAAACGCGGCGTTGCTCCATGGGCATTCCTTGTTCGGTATGTGGCAAACCGCTGTTTTGCGGTCATGCTATGCGGAACTATCCTGGCTTAACCCTGGTGCGGGAGAAAATATTGATACGTACTAACAAATAGCAGATTGGAATAACAGAAGAAAAGCGCGGAGGAGAGAACCCTCCTCACGGATGCGAGGAGGGTAAAGAACTTATTTCAGTTCCAGCTCGTTCATCGCGGCAATGCTGAAGCCGCCGTCAACGTGAACGACTTCACCAGAGATGCCTGCTGACAGGTCGGAGCACAGGAATGCTGCGCTGTTACCTACGTCTTCAGTGGTGACGGTGCGGCGGATCGGGGTGACCGCTTCGCAGTGCGCCAGCATCTTACGGAAATCTTTTATACCCGAAGCTGCCAGGGTCCGGATCGGACCGGCAGAGATGGCGTTAACGCGAACGCCTTCCGGGCCCATGGCGTTTGCCATGTAGCGCACGTTAGCTTCGAGAGAGGCTTTTGCCAGACCCATCACGTTGTAGTTCGGGATTGCGCGCTCCGCGCCCAGATAGGAGAGCGTCAGCAGGGCGGAACCCGGGTTCAGCATACCACGGCAGGCTTTCGCCATCGCCACAAAGCTGTAGGCGCTAATATCGTGAGCGATTTTGAAACCTTCACGAGTTACCGCATTAACGTAGTCGCCGTCCAGTTGATCTGCCGGAGCAAAGCCGATGGAGTGTACGAAACCGTCGAACTTCGGCCACACTTTGGCCAGCTCGGTGAACAGAGATTCAATGCTCTCATCTTCCGCCACATCGCACGGCAGGACGATATCAGAGCCCAGCGCGGCAGCAAATTCTTCCACACGACCTTTCAGTTTTTCGTTCTGATAGGTGAACGCCAGTTCTGCCCCTTCACGGTGCATAGCTTGCGCGATGCCCCAGGCGATGGACAGTTTGCTGGCAAGGCCAGTCAACAGAATGCGTTTACCGGAAAGAAAACCCATAGCTTTTAATCCTTATCGTTATTGCTTATTTTTACTTTAACAATCATTTGGTTAGCATTGTTATTTCAAAATAACTCAAATTTAGCCGGGAATTATATCCCACTGACGACCCCTTGTGTCACGATATTTTTCCGCCATTCGCCACTTCATGACGCGCTTTGGCTACCGTGCATACACGAGTATATCATCTGATGCAGACTGCGGAATCAGCTCGCCAGGCGGTTCCTCCTGCTCTCATATCCGGAAATCGCGTCATTCCCCGCCGCCGTTTTTCCACGGCGTTACGGGTAGGATAGAAAGCTGAACCGGAGCAATCATCGCAATTTATGTCCCGGATTATTTACCGTCTTTACGCCAGGCATCGGCAGTGAGCGCCTCGCCGAAATGGCCGGCAATAAGACGTTTAGTCAGATCGTGCAGCGGAGATGCCAGAACACCGGCGGTGCTGCCGCGTTCGACCACTTCACCTTGATGCATCACCAGCACCTGATCGCTTATGTGCTTCATCATGCCCAGATGCTGAGTAACGTAAATATAGGAGATCCCCTGTTTTTCCTGCAGCTCCAGCATCAGGTTAATCAGTTGCGAGCGCATTGACATATCCAGCGAAGCCAGCGCTTCATCGCAGATAATCACTTTCGGGCGCAGGATGAGCGCTCGCGCCAGGCCCAGACGCTGTTTTTGTCCCGGCGCTAGCATATGCGGGTAGTAGCTGACGTGGTCAGGTAGCAGGCCAACCATACGCAACGTTTCGATAATCTGCTTCTGCCGCGCCTCGGGTTCAAGGTCGGTATTCAGGCGCAGCGGAAAATCGAGAATTTGCGAGATACGCTGCCGGGGGTTGAGCGAGGTCGACGGATCCTGAAAGATCATGCGAATCTTCTGGCTGCGGAAAGAGTAATCGCCAAACTTCAGAAGATGATCATCAATCAGGAGTTCGCCAGTACTGGGTTCGACCATACCAGCGAGCATTTTCGCCAGCGTTGACTTGCCGGAGCCGTTCTCACCGATAATCGCCAGAGTCTGGCGCTCACGCAGGGTGAAGCTTAGCGGCTTAACCGCTTCCACCGTTTGCCGATGAAACCAGCCGATATGGTAGCGAAAGGTCTTACTCAGATTGCGCACTTCAAGCAATGTTTCGACCATTTCACTCTTTCTCCATGTTCAGCGGGAAATGACAGGCATAGAGGTGGTTACGTGTGCCCACCAGCCGAGGCGTTTCGATACATTCGCGCTGGGCATAGGGGCAGCGCGGCCCGAGGCGGCAACCGATGGGCAACTGTTCGAGCAACGGGATAGCCCCCGGCAAGGTGTTGAGCCGACTTTTGTGTGGCATGGCGCTGCCGAAATCCGGAATCGCCCGAATCAGCGCCTGGGTATACGGATGATGAGGAGTCGTCACCAGCTCTTCGCTTGGCGCGCTTTCCACTGTCTGCCCGCAGTACATCACATTGATTTTATCCGCCCATTTACTGAGCATCTGCATATCGTGGCTGATCAGCAAAATGGTGGTGTTGTTGTTTTGGTTCAGCCGTGTCAGCAGGCGGATGATTTGCGCCTGAGTCGTGGGCTCCATGGCGTTGGTAGGCTCATCGGCGATCAGCAACCGCGGTTGGTTAGCCAGCGCGATAGCAATCATGACCTTCTGGCATTCTCCGTCCGTCAGTTCGTAGGGGAAGCTGCGCATCGTATCTTCATGATCTTTGATCCCCACGCGGTGCAATAGCTCGATAGCGCGCTGTTTGCGCCAGCCCAGGCGCTGCCACCAGCGTCCTTTAAAGGTCCAGCCGGGGATATTCTGCGCTAATTGCTGGCCGATACGTTCGGAAGGATCGAGACAGGATTGCGGCTCCTGAAAAATCATCGAGACGTTGTGGCCCACAAGTTTACGCCGCTCGCGCACCGAGAGACGCAGCAGATCAATGTCGTCGAAGCGCATGCGGTCAGCGGTAACCCGCCAGTTGTCTTTGGTTACGCCACAAATCGCTTTGGCAATTAAGCTCTTACCCGATCCGGATTCCCCGACAAGACCGCGGATTTCCCCTTCGGCGAGGGTGAGGCTGATGCGATCGACAGCTTTTACCCAACCTTCGTTGGTCTTGAATTCAATCGTTAAATTACGAATATCGAGTAGCGGCATTATTCCACCCCGGCAATGATTGCACGGCGGATCCCGTCGCCCAGTAGATTAACCAGCAAGACGCTTATCATGATTACCACGCCTGGCAACATGACTGTCCACGGAGCGACGTAAATCAGCTCCAGCGAGTCGCCGAGCATTACTCCCCACTCAGGGGAAGGGAGTTGAGCGCCGAGGCCGAGGAAGCCGAGCGCCGCGATATCCAGGATCGCCATCGATAGCGCCCGGGTGATCTCCGTGACCAGGCCAGAGGTAATATTCGGTAGCACCGCGAACCATAAAATATTCAGCGTCGACGCCCCATCAAGGCGGGCGGCGATAACGTACTCTTTTTCCAGCTCGTCATGCACCATACTGTAAACCGAGCGCACCATGCGCGGCAGGAGCGCCAGCCAGACAGCGAACATCGCGTGGCTGAGGTGCGGCCCGGCGAAGGCGACGACGATAATCGCCAGCAGCAGGGAGGGAATCGACAACAGGGTGTCGAGAATATGGTTCATCACCGCCGAACGCAGGCCGTGAGTAGAACCGGCAATCACGCCAAGCAGCAGGCCCAGCAGGGTGGCGCCCAGCGTCACCACAAATGCGCCGCCGACTGTTGGCGCCGCGCCGCTCAGCAGGCGGCTAAGGACGTCACGGCCAAGATCGTCAGTACCAAGAAAGAACGACACTTCGCCGTAGCGCGACCATGACGGCGGCAGCAACTGATAGCCAAGGAACTGCTGGTCGATGTCGTAAGGAGCGAACCACCCGCCGAAAACGCACAACAGCACCAGCGCCGCACAGCCGTACAAGCCGATCATTGCGGTAGTATCGCCATAGAATTTTCGCCATACGGTGCGCAGCGCACCCGGCGGGCGCTTCTCCAGATATACGCTATCGTAAGGCATACCATTCCTTATGTTTTAGTGGGTTAGCCATAGCACCCAAAATATCGGATATCACATTAACAATAATCACCAGCGCGCCGATGACCATCACGCCCGCTGAGATCGCGGCGTAATCCTGTTGGCGAATGGCGTTAATGAGCCAGCGACCCAGCCCCGGCCAGCTAAAGACCATTTCGGTAATCATCGCCAGCGTCAGCATGGTGGAAAACTGCAGTCCCAGGCGCGGGATCACTGGCGGCAGGGCGTTATGCAGTACATGACGATGTAAAATCGTCCGCCGCGATATGCCACGGGTAGCGGCGGCTTTGACATAGTTAGTGTCATACACTTCGCTGGTGCTGATGCGCATCAAACGGATCACTTCTGTTGTCGGCGCGACCGCCAGGGTTAGCACCGGCAGCACCATATGACGCACCGCGCTGGCGATCATTTCATGACGCCATGGCGAATCAGAAAGCCATGCGTCGATCAGCGCAAAGCCGGTGACCGATTTCACTTCATACAGCAGGTCGAAGCGCCCGGAGACCGGAAACCAGCCCAATGTAAGGGAGAAAAACAGGGTCAGCAGCAGCGCCAACCAGAATACGGGTATAGAAAAACCCAGTAGTGCCAGGGCGCTGATCAGAGTATCTGGCCATTTGTTTCGCATGATGCCCGCCAGCATGCCGACGGGAATCCCGATGATCAGCGCAAAGCCGAAGGCGAGGATACAGAGCTCCATCGTGGCGGGGAAGACCTCTTTAAGCTGCTCGGAGATCGGCTGCCCGTTGATGCTGGAGACACCAAAATCCCATTGCAGCACGCCCTCAAACCAGAATAGCCAGGCGTTCCACAGCGAGGCGCCCTGCAACGGGGCGTGGGGGGTAAAGTAGCTCAGGCTGAAACCGATAAAGGTCAGCAGAAAGAGCGTAATCAGCAGCAGCAGCAGGCGACGCAGGGTAAAAATAATCATGGTTTTTTCACCTCGTCTTCTTTTTCCCGCGAAACGCCTGCAAAAGAGGCGTTGCCAAACGGACTCAGCACCAGACCTTTCATGTCGTAACGGTAGGCCTGCAAACGCAGGGAGGATGCCAGCGGCAGCACCGGCAGTTCATTAGCAAGAATGCGCTGCGCCTCTTTATATGTCTCAATGCGCGAGGCCAGTTGTTGCGAGGTGAGCGCTTTTTGCAGCACTTCGTCGAATTCGCGATTACACCAGTGAGCATAGTTGGTTTGCGACGCAATCGCCGCGCAGCTTAAGAGCGGACGGAAAAAACTGTCCGGATCGTTACTGTCCGTTGCCCAGCCGGAAAGCGTCAGGTCATGGTTCATATCCATTAATCTGGCCTCCTGAAAACGGCCTTCAACCGGCATAATAATGACCTTCACGCCAATCTGCGCCATATCCGCCTGGATAAGCTCGGCGGTTTTTAGCGGGCTGGGGTTCCAGGCCTGCGAGCTGGTTGGCACCCACAGCTTCAGCGTGAGATTTTCCAGCCCCAGGGCTTTAAGACGGGCGCGGGCTTCCGTGGGGTTATATTCGGTGATCCTGGCGTCGTTATCGTAGGCCCAGGATGCGCGAGGCAACATTGAAGCTGCGGTTTCCGCCGTGCCGTAGTAGATCGACTGCATCAGGCGCTGATTATTGATGGCCAGCGCCAGCGCGTGACGAACCTGTGGGTTATCGAGCGGCGGCTTAGCGGTGTTAAACGCCAGCCAGGCGATGTTCATCCCCGGACGCAGAGTCAGGCGCAGGCGCGGGTCGTCACGCAGAATAGAAAGCTGGCTCGCGGCAGGCCAGGCCAGCACGTCGCACTCGCCGGTAAGCAGTTTTGACAAGCGACCGGTTCCGCCTGAGCCGAGATCGACCACTACCTGCGGCATCAGCGGTTTACCGCGCCAGTAGGCCGGATGGCGTTGCAGACGAATATATTGACCGCTGCGGTATTCCTCCAACTGGAACGGGCCGGTGCCGACCGGTTGACGGTCAATCAATTCCTGACGATCGCTCCGGGCCAGCTTTGCAGCATACTCTGCTGACATCACCGAGGCGTAGTGGGTTGCCAGGTGCCACAGGAATGAGGCATCCGGGCGTTTGAGACGAAACTCAACGGTCTGATTATCCAGCTTACGCACGCTCTCCACGCTGTCGGCAAACTGTAAGCTATCGAAATAGGGGAAACTGCTGCCGTTCACGTTGTGCCATGGATGGTCGCGATTAAAAATGCGACTAAAGGTGAAAATAACGTCATCGGCATTAAAATTGCGGGTCGGCCTGAACCAGGCGGTGGTCTGAAAAGGCACGTTATTGCGCAGGTGGAAGCGGTAGGTTGCGCCATTGTCCAGCACCTCCCAGCTTTCTGCCAGTTCGGGGACCAGGCGATAGGTATAAGGATCGACATCAAGCAGTCGGTCATAGAGCTGGGCGGCCATGGTATCAACGATCAGGCCGCTACTGACCTTTTGTGGATTAAAGGTGTTGACCTGGCCGCTCACGCAATAAACAAAGCCGCTATCGCGAATGTCCGCGTGCGCAGGCAGCGCGGGCGCAGCAAAAGCTTGCCCGCACAGCATAGATACCGCTGCCAGGAGTGAAGACAATTTCAGGCGCATAGTCTCTTTTTGATTATAGAGCAATGCTCTACCTTATTAATATTAAATAACATTTACCACCACCTTATTGCTTATGGAGATAATGTAAGCGATGGTTGTGTTGGTAATTTGACCAACTGATTCTCATTCATACCGCTTATTAACTTCGAGTATACCTCTTAAATCATCCGGCATTTGGCATCAGGCCAGCGAGGGTTTTAGCAAAGCGTATTTTCGATTCATATGCAGCATGGCTTGAGGGCGCTATTCATATTGAGCATAGCGCTTATCTGTCTCGCAGACCCCCGATATTCGCCACATGGTAGCTTTTTATTCGCGGTTTCTCCAGCGAGCCGCTATAGCGGAAGGAGTCGGTTATAGCGGGCGATATAATCTTTGGGATTAATTTCCAGCTTTCCGCCCTCTTGATGGGTGGCGACATAAGTACGCAGTACCAGGCCGCTGTTCTGCGGCGTAATTTTCCAGCCCTGTTGACGATATGCATCCTCGGTTGAGCGAATAAGCAGGTCTGAAAAGATCATCATTACCGAGAGCGCCGGGGCGTTGTGGCTTTTCATGGTATGGACCAGGCTGACATGCGCCGCATACCGACTGAGTGTTGAGGAATTAACCGGGATCATCCGTATTTTCAGTCCATTGAGTCATGATGCGCAGATGATAATTCACATCAAGGTATGTTGCTAGTTACAAATTTTTAACTGCCACAAAGCGGCTCCTGTGCACTCAAAACGTCAATTTTCGCGCTACCCTTTGCTGGCAGAGGGAAAATATATTTGTGACGCCGTCACTTTTTAAGCGTCGAGCGGCGTGAATTCATAAAGCGCCAGCGCGTTGCTCTCCAGCGAGTCGACGAACTGCCAGTGGTCGCTTTCCTGAGTTTTTTCGCTGACGCGCAGCGCCGGGCGCGCCTGATGCATCAGCCAGCGATAATCTTCCTCATCTGGCCCGCTTTGGCTGTGAAAGGCCTCGAACAACGGGAAGAGCGCGCCATGGTGTTGATCGAACAAATGATGTTTGATTCGCCAGCGCCCCTCAAGCCCGATCAGGCGCACGCTCCAGGGCTGACTAAAGCGCTGAGTAAACGCCTCCTCGCTGGAGAGCCAGGGATTGAAGACGACGGTATTGCGAAGCAGCAGTTGGTAATGACCGTTATGGCGTAGCAGCAGCAAATTTTTGTCGTTGATCACTATCTCACCCCGCAGCCTGCGCCACAGCCACAAAACCCAGTAGACCGGTCGCGGCAGACCGTGGAGGTAGTGCAACGCCAGACTGGAAGTATCAAGCTTACCGTTGGCGCGGGCTTCCCCCTGCAAACCTGAATTTAGCCAGAACCCCGCCAGCCACACCTGATCCGCCAGCCCCAGCAGATTATCCATCAGCAGCGCGCCGCGAAAGAAACTGCCGTTGGTATCGCGGGTATCACCGGTCAGGGTATTCCACGATAGCAGCCAAAGTGGCAGCAGGAGCTGCCGCTGGCGCAGCACGCTATGGAGCTTGCGCAGTTTGTGTACCGGATAGTTTTCGCTGGCGGTCAGCTTTTGGCTGTCAACCTGTGCCAGATCCAGCAGTTCATTGGCATCGGCCTGGCAGGCCAGAAAATCAGCCTCAGCCAGCAGCGGTGAATGCAGAAGGGGATCGTCCTCAACGTTTTGCGGAAAACGGTGCCAGATCCCCAGCGCCGAGTGCGGCGATAGCGTATGCAGGATCGTTTTTTGTTGCCGCCAGGCGTGCTGGCGGGCCTCATCGCTGGCCTGAGAGGACCAGTGCCAGACGAAATGCCAGCGGGTCAGGGTTGTTGGTGGAAAATGGTTGGCGGACAAACGCAGAAAACGTTGTAACAGGTCGCCGCGGGTGGTTAACCCGGTATGCAGTATGACCGCCCAGCCCATGGTCGCCAGCCAGCTAAAAATATGCTGCAGGTTATACCAGCAGGCGTATCCGGCCATTTGCGGATCGTCCCAGCCTGTGCCGAATAGACGGCTGCTGAGAAACGGATCATGAATATCGATGGCAAATATCGGCAAAGAGCCGTGCAGGTGTTCCAGCTCGCGACGGACATCCTCGCGCAGCAGGTCGTCCAGTTCACGAACGGTAACAACCATCCGGGTGTGATGCAGCGGCGCGGCGCGAGCCGGTAGCTGGCGAACATCGAGATACCGGGTTTGTTGGGAATTGAGCCGCAGCGGCGGGCTATCCAGACCATTGGTTTGCGGCGCATTGAGTCGGAAGTAAAGCCGGTCGATTGGCACTGGCTGCCATAGCTCGGCCTGCTGACTGCGCGGACGGGGTGATTCCACTGCCGTCTGCGGGTACTGCTGGCGAAACTGGCGCGGCGTCAGGCCGTGTTCGCGTTTAAACAGGTCGCTCATCACCCGGCTACTGGCGAAGCCAAGCTGCTGGGCAATCTGCTGTATCGGCTTACGCGTGGTTGTCAGTTGCTCTGCAGCCTTGCGCAGGCGAAGCCCGGTGATGTACTGCATAAAGCTGACGCCCACCTCTTTGCGAAACAGACGCGACAGCCAGGCTTCGGAAACAAATTCCGCTGCTGCTATCTCCTGCAGCGACAGTCGCCGTTGATAGCTTGCGTCGATTCGCGCTACCACTCTGCTAATTCGCTGGCTCCAGCGTTCTGCACCGCGAGGTGGTTGGGCGGCCAGGGGGTGTCTGAAGCGTAAAGCCAGCAGCAGGGCGATTTCGCTGAGCCAGCGATTGGCCTCCAGCCGGTAGTGGGCCTGCGGGTTGACCAGCCCGAGGACCAGCAACTGACGCATCAGATGACGTAGCGTGTCTTCGGCATCGCGCGTTTCGCTGCTGCTCTGGTAGCGGGTAGTAAAAAAATCGCCATCGAGACGAGTCAGCCATCCGGCGCTTAGCGACAGCGCCATCACCACATTCGCCGTCTTGCTGGTCAGGCTCCAGCGGTGGTTGCGGTTCACTATTGCCATTTCATTATCCTGAAGGTATCGACATATCTCGCCGTCGTGAACCTCGGCGCTGCCTTCCAGCAGCCATATCAGTGTCAGCGCATCGGTTTCTCCCTCACTGAACTGCCGGATATCGCGAACCGTAATCTTAAAATCGCCTGAATCGTGATCCACCGCTGTCCTCCTGAAGACAAAAAACAGCACGTTATTTTTTGTCATGACCGTTTTGTATAAAAAATACTCATTAATAATCCGTCACTATAAAGCAAAAAATCGCATTTTAAAGCCAGTGGGGATGCATAAACTCGAAAGTGTCGTGCAAACACAACACAGGAATAATAAAAATGACACACCCAATTATTGAGGCATTACAGGATGATGAAGCACAGTTTGTCGCCCTGCGCCGCCGTTTCCATCAGCAGCCGGAGATCGGTTTTGAAGAGCATAAAACCAGCGATGAGGTAGCTCGCTTGCTCGGCGAGTGGGGCTATCAGGTTCACCGCGGTCTGGCGGGCACCGGCGTGGTCGGTACATTAAGCGTGGGCGACGGCAAAAAACGTCTGGGATTACGGGCGGATATGGACGCGCTACCGATGCAGGAGATGAGCGGCAAAGCGTGGGCCAGCCAGACAGACGGGCGTTTTCACGGCTGCGGCCACGACGGCCATACCACCACCTTACTGTATGCCGCTAAATATCTGGCGCGCACACGACGGTTTAACGGCACACTGCAGCTTATCTTTCAGCCTGCCGAAGAGATGCTCTACGGCGGTCGGGTCATGCTGGAAGATGGCCTGTTTGAACAGTTCCCCTGCGATGCCATCTTTGGTCTGCATAATATGCCGGGGCAGCCATCAGGCAGAATAGGTCTGCGCGACGGGGCGATGATGGCTTCCTCCGACACTTTACATATTGAAGTAAAAGGGGTGGGCGGACACGGCGCGATGCCGGAACATACCGTTGACGCTACTCTGGTTGCCTGTCATATCACCCTGGCGCTGCAATCCATTGTGTCCCGCAATATTACGCCATTTGAACCGGTGGTCGTGACTGTGGGCAGTATTCAGGCCGGGCACGCACCGAACATTATCAATGACAAGGCGTTAATGAAACTTACAGTGCGCACGCTGAACGAACAGGTTCGCGAGACCGTGTTACAGCGCATTCATGATATCGCCGTCGCTCAGGCCGAGAGCTTTAACGCCAGCGCCATCTTAACTCACGTTAACGGCAGTCCGGTTTTAAGGAACGATCCGACAGCCAATGAGATGGTTCGGACGGTGGCGACTTCGCTGTTTGGCGAGGCGCTGGTTGGTGAGGTTAAGCCGTTTATGGGCAGCGAAGATTTTGCTTTTATGCTCGAGCGCAACCCGAATGGATGCTATTTCACCATCGGGGCCGGGAATGAGGCGGATCGCTGTATGGTGCATAACCCGGCATACGACTTCAACGATGCGCTGTTGCTGAAAGGCGCCGCGCTGTGGTGCGCCCTGTCGGAACACTATTTGCGTTAATGTCCGCAACGAAGAGGACCCTGATATGAGTTCTGTATCGCTAAGCGAAACGCAGTTCGTCGGCACTGATCGTCTGTTGGCGGGCATAGTATTGAGCGTTCTGACCTTCTGGCTGTTTGCTCAGTCGGTCATTAACGTGGTTCCGGCGATGAAAAGCAGCCTCGATATTTCGCTGGAAACCCTGACCCTGGCGGTGAGCCTGAGCGCCTTATTCAGCGGCTGCTTTGTGGTCGCCAGCGGCGGGCTGGCGGATAAATTTGGCCGCATGCGCATGACCACGTCAGGCCTGATCCTGAGTATTGTCGGCAGCACAATGCTGGTGCTGTCTCAGGGGCCAGTGCTGTTTCTGACTGGGCGTGTTTTACAGGGGTTGTCGGCTGCCTGCATCATGCCGGCGACGCTGGCGTTGATAAAAACCTGGTACGAAGGCAACGCACGCCAGCGGGCGGTGAGCTTCTGGGTTATCGGCTCCTGGGGCGGCAGCGGGCTGTGTTCGTTTGTCGGTGGGGCGATCGCCACCGGCCTGGGCTGGCGCTGGATTTTTGTTCTCTCGATTGCGGTGGCGCTGGCGGCGCTGTTCTTGCTGCGTGGCACACCGGAAAGTCGCAGCGCCAGCGCACAGCAGCATAAGCTGGATATCAGCGGACTGCTCAGCCTGATCCTCTCGCTGGTGCTGTTGAATCTGTTCATCAGCAAGGGCCATGGCTGGGGCTGGACCAGCGCCGCCTCGCTGGCGATGCTGGCCGGAGCGCTGGCGTCGGGGCTGTTTTTTATCCGCAGCGGCCAGTGTAAGGGTGACGCAGCGCTGATTGATTTCGCGCTGTTTCGTAACCGGGCCTACAGCGCCGCAGTACTGTCAAACTTTATGCTTAATGGCGCCATCGGTACCATGATGATTACCAGCATCTGGCTCCAGCAGGGGCATCAGCTAAGCCCGCTGGAGAGCGGAATGATGACGCTCGGCTATCTGGTCACCGTGCTGGCAATGATCCGCGTGGGCGAGAAGCTGCTGCAACGCTACGGTGCGCGTTTACCGATGATGAGCGGACCGATCTTTACCGCTGCTGGTATCCTGCTTATCTCCTGTACTTTCCTGGATAAATCGACCTACATCGCCACGGTCTTTTTCAGCAACATGCTGTTTGGCTTCGGGCTGGGCTGTTACGCCACCCCGTCAACGGATACGGCGGTGGTCAACGCTCCGGAGAACAAGGTCGGTGTGGCCTCGGGGATTTATAAGATGGGTAGCTCGCTCGGCGGGGCGATGGGAATCGCGGTGACGGCGTCACTTTTTGCGCTGTTCTTGCCGCTGGGGATGGCCAGCGCGGCGCAGTATGCGCTGTGGTTTAACGCCGCGCTGTGTCTCGGGTCAATGGCGGTGAGCGCGTTGCTGCTCCCGCGTACAGTTCAAAGCTGATGTTTTTTCAGCAACGCCCGTAGCTGGTGGTAGGTCAGACCCAGGAGATCTGCCGCCTGCTTTTGATTGTACTTCGCCTGTTCGAGGCTTCTCTTGAGCAGGCTTTTTTCTTGTTCCTGCTGGAACGCGCGCAAATCGAGCGGTGGCGTTGGTCCTGTCGTCTTTTCCGTCGCGGCGTTCGGCGCAGTTTGCTGCTGGCTGAAGGGGTTAATAATAATATTATCCAGCTCACTTTCGCTGCTGCCGTGGCGGTAGACCGAGCGCTCAACCACGTTTTTTAATTCACGGATATTTCCTGGCCAACGGTAGTTTTGCAGCGTCCCGGCGGCGCGTTCGCTAAAGCCGGGAAACAGCGGCAGTCCGAGCTCGCGGCACATCTGGATGGCAAACTGGGTGGCGAGCAGCATGATATCGCTCCGACGTTCACGCAGCGGCGGCAGTTGCACCACATCAAAGGCCAGTCGGTCGAGAAGGTCGGCGCGAAAAAGCCCGTCCTCCACCATTTGCGGCAGGTCGGCGTTGGTCGCGCACACCAGGCGGACGTTAACCTGTAGCGGCTGGCTGCCGCCGACGCGCTCCAGTTCGCCATATTCAATCACGCGCAGTAATTTTTCCTGCACCAGCATCGGCGCGGTGGCCAGCTCATCGAGAAACAGGGTGCCGCCGTCGGCGCGCTCGAAACGCCCCGGATGACGTTTACTGGCTCCCGTAAATGCCCCGGCCTCATGACCGAACAGCTCCGAATCAAGCAGGTTTTCATTGAGCGCCGCGCAGTTCAGCGAAATAAACGGCCCCTGCCAGCGGGAAGAGAGGAAGTGCAGGCGGCTGGCGATCAGTTCCTTGCCGGTTCCGCGCTCGCCAATCACCAGTACTGGTTTATCGAGCGGTGCCAGTCTTGAGACCTGTTCCAGCACTTCAAGAAAGCTATTGGCCTCGCCGAGCAGGTTGTCCTTGTAATCCGCCATGATGAATTTCGCCATTTAGTAGTGTGATTCACCAGGCTACTTTAGCAATGCGGCGACCAGATAACAACCACCTCCATTAAAATCAATAAGATAAAAACTTGGCACGGCATTTGTATTAGCCATGGCACAGGCCGGTGCCTGACACCAGAACTATGAGGATTGAAATTATGGGTATTTTTTCTCGTTTTGCCGACATCGTGAACGCCAACATTAACTCCCTGCTGGAGAAAGCGGAAGATCCGCAGAAGCTGGTTCGCTTGATGATTCAGGAGATGGAAGACACGCTGGTTGAAGTACGTTCGACCTCCGCGCGGGCATTGGCCGAAAAGAAACAGCTGACCCGTCGTATCGAACAGGCCGTTGCTCAGCAGACGGAATGGCAGGAAAAAGCCGAACTGGCGTTGCGTAAAGAGAAAGAGGATCTGGCTCGTGCGGCGCTGATTGAAAAGCAGAAGCTGACCGAACTGATCGGTAGCCTGGAAAATGAAGCGCAGCTGGTTGATGAGACGCTGACGCGGATGAAAAAAGAGATTGGCGAGCTGGAGAACAAACTGAGCGAAACCCGCGCCCGTCAGCAAGCGTTAATGCTGCGTCATCAGGCCGCAAGCTCCTCCCGCGACGTGCGCCGTCAACTGGATAGTGGCAAGATTGACGAAGCGATGGCGCGTTTTGAATCGTTTGAACGCCGCATCGATCATATGGAAGCAGAAGCGGAAAGTCACCGTTTCGGCAAAGATAAGTCGCTGGATCAGCAGTTCGCCGACCTGAAAGCGGATGATGAAATCAGTGAGCAACTGGCGGCGTTGAAAGCCAAAATGAATCAAAATAACCAGTAATCGCATTCGGGCGGCACCGAGACGTGCCGCCGCCATTTGCTGCAAGGAGTTCACATGAGCATGCTTTTTCTCGCCATCCCTTTGACGTTGTTTGTTCTGTTTGTTTTGCCGGTATGGCTCTGGCTGCATTACAACAACCGTACCGCCAGCGGCAGCTTATCGCAGAATGAACAGCAGCGCCTGCTGCAACTGACCGATGACGCGAAGCGTATGCGCGAGCGTATTCAGGCGCTGGAAGCCATTCTTGACGCTGAGCACCCGAACTGGAGAGAGAAATAATGGGCGGACTGGATCTGAGTAAAAAACTGTGGCGCATTCCGCAGCAGGGCATGGTGAAAGGCGTTTGCGCCGGTATCGCGCAATATCTGGACGTGCCGGTAAAACTGGTGCGCCTGATTACCGTGCTGGCAATGATTTTTGGCCTGTTCCTGTTTGTGGTAGTGGCCTACATTATTCTCGCGTTTGCGCTGGATCCAATGCCGGAAAGCGAGCTATATGGTGAAAAAATGCCGAGCAGCGAAGAGCTATTGGCCGCTGTGGATAAGGAACTGACAGCGGGGGAGCGTCGTCTGCGAGAAATGGAGCGCTACGTCACCTCTGATACCTTTTCGCTGCGCAGTCGTTTCCGCCAGCTATAACTGAAAATTGAGGTTAATGATGAGCATAAAATGGCAGCAGACCGGGCAAAAAGTCAAACCAGGTCTGAAAATCGCAGGCAGGCTGGTGTTGTTCACCGCGCTACGCTATGGCCCCGCGGGAGTTGCAGGCTGGGCGGTAAAGTCCGTCGCACGTCGGCCGCTGAAAATGCTGCTGATGCTTGTTCTGGAACCTATGCTCAGCCGGGTTGCGCAGCGGTTTTCTAAACGTCAGGGATGGCGTATGCTATGAGTGCCTAAAAACTCACTCTATCAGGATGATGAAATGCAAAAATTGCTTCTGGGTTTAGCGCTAGCGATTGCCTTACCTGTATCCGCAGCGGAGCACTGGATTGACGTCCGCGTTCCGCAGCAGTATCAAAAAGAACATGTTGACGGCGCAGTGAATATCCCGCTGGCGGATTTAAAAACGCGGATTACGGCTGAAGTACCGGATAAAAACGATACCATCAAAGTCTATTGCAACGTTGGCCGACAGTCGGGCCAGGCCCAGCAGATGCTGACCGAGATGGGCTACACGCAGGTGGTTAACGCGGGCGGTCTTAGTCAGATAGATCTGCCGAAAAGCGCCAGCAAGTAATCCTTAGCCCCGTCGCAACGGGGCTATTGCAATCCATTGATCATTATCTATTTAGCCCCCATGTTTATTTCCCCCATTCTTCAGGCACAACAGGATGGCGATGAAGCGACTCAAAACAGAATTCAGTGCGCTGGTCAATCGTGGGGTTGACCGGCATCTCCGTCTGGCCGTCACCGGCCTTAGCCGCAGCGGCAAGACCGCCTTTATTACCGCACTGGTCAATCAACTGCTGAATATTCACGTCGGGGCGCGGCTACCGTTGCTCAGCGCGGCCAGAGAAGAGCGTTTACTGGGTGTCAAGCGCGTACCGCAGCGGGATTTCGGTATTCCGCGCTTCACCTATGATGAAGGGCTGGCTCAACTGTATGGTCAGCCGCCGGTGTGGCCGACGCCTACCCGCGGCGTCAGCGAAATCCGCCTGGCGCTGCGTTATCGCTCTCATGACTCACTGTTACGCCACTTTAAAGATACCTCGACTCTGTATCTGGAGATTGTTGATTACCCCGGCGAGTGGTTGCTGGATCTGCCAATGCTGGCGCAGGACTATCTCACCTGGTCACGGCAGATGACTGGATTACTGCAGGGGCAGAGGGCGGACTGGTCGGCGCGCTGGCGGCAGCTATGCGAAGGACTGGATCCGCTGGCGCCAGCCGATGAAACCCGTCTGGCGGAGATCGCCGTCGCGTGGACCGACTATCTGCATACCTGTAAGCGGGAAGGGATGCACTTTATTCAGCCGGGTCGCTTTGTACTGCCCGGCGAAATGGCCGGTGCGCCTGCGCTGCAGTTCTTTCCCTGGCCGGACGTTGATGCCGCCGGAGAAGCTAAGCTGGCGCAGGCGGGCAAACAGACCAATGCCGGAATGCTGCGCGAGCGTTTTAAATACTACTGCGAGAAAGTGGTTAAGGGCTTCTATAAAGAGCATTTCCTGCGCTTTGATCGGCAAATCGTGCTGGTGGACTGCCTGCAGCCGCTTAACAGCGGGCCGCAGGCGTTCAACGACATGCGCCTGGCGCTGACGCAACTGATGCAAAGTTTTCACTATGGTCAGCGCACGCTGTTTCGACGCCTGTTCTCACCGGTTATCGATAAGCTGCTGTTTGCCGCGACCAAAGCGGATCATGTTACTGTCGATCAGCACAGCAATATGGTGTCGTTGCTGCAACAACTGATTCAGGACGCCTGGCAGAACGCGGCGTTTGAAGGTATTAGCATGGATTGCCTGGGGCTGGCGTCGATTCAGGCAACTCAGAGTGGGCTTATCGAGGTGAACGGCGAGAAGATCCCTGCGCTGCAGGGTCATCGGCTGAGCGACGGCCAACCGATAACCGTCTATCCCGGCGAGGTGCCCGCCCGTCTGCCGGGTCAGGTATTCTGGGAGCAGCAGGGCTTCCAGTTTGAAAACTTCCGCCCTCAGGTGATGGATGTTGATAAACCGCTGCCGCATATTCGCCTCGATGCGGCGCTGGAGTTTTTGATCGGAGATAAATTGCGATGACCGAACCCTTAAAACCGCGTATCGATTTCGACGGCCCGCTGGAGGCGGAAAAGGCGCAAATTCTGAAATCCGCTCGCGCTTTTGACGGCGCTGATGCGGCGAAATTCGCTCCTGCGCGGCTTGAAGTGCGGGAAGAAGAAGAGGGCGCGGCGGAAGCGGTGGTTGAATCGGTGCTGCGGCCTAAGCGTAGTCTGTGGCGAAAAATGGTTAGCGCCGGGCTGGCTATCTTTGGCGTCAGCGTGGTGGCGCAGGGCGTGCAGTGGACGATGACCGCCTGGCAAACTCAGGACTGGATCGCGCTTGGCGGCTGCGCTGCCGGGGCGTTGATCGTCGGGGCGGCAGTGGGTTCGGTGGCGACCGAATGGCGTCGGCTGTGGCGTCTACGTCAGCGTGCGCACGAGCGCGATGAGGCACGGGACTTGATGCACAGCCATGCGGTCGGGAAAGGGCGAGCTTTTTGTGAGAAGCTGGCCCAGCAGGCGGGGTTGGATCAATCACATCCGGCGCTACAGCGCTGGTATGCGGCAATCCACGAGACGCAGAACGATCGTGAAGTGGTTAGCCTGTATGCGCAGATCGTGCAACCGATCCTGGATGCTCAGGCACGGCGTGAGATCAGCCGATCGGCGGCGGAATCAACGCTGATGATTGCCGTCAGCCCACTGGCGCTGGTGGATATGGCGTTTATCGCCTGGCGTAATTTACGCCTGATCAACCGTATCGCAACGCTGTACGGTATTGAGCTGGGTTACTACAGCCGTCTGCGTCTGTTCCGTCTGGTGCTGCTGAATATCGCTTTTGCCGGAGCCAGCGAGCTGGTGCGGGAAGTGGGGATGGACTGGATGTCGCAGGATCTGGCGGCCAGGTTGTCGGCGCGCGCGGCGCAGGGGATCGGCGCCGGGCTGCTGACCGCTCGGCTGGGAATTAAAGCTATGGAGCTCTGCCGTCCACTGCCGTGGATAGCCGACGATAAGCCACGGCTGGGGGATTTTCGCCGCGAGCTGATTGGCCAGCTAAAAGAGACGCTGCAGAAGAGCAAAAACACCCCGGAGAAATAAGTGTTTTGGGCTACAGGTTGCAGCCGTCTGCGGCCTGGTAGCCCGGTTAAGGCGTTCACGCCGCAAGCCGGGGAGAAAAGAAGAAGCGATGATGGCCGGTCATCTCATCGTCATTTTCCCTCTGAGCGCATAACTTTACGGCAGAAAACCCCTTTTTCCGCTATGCTGTCAATAATTGTTGACAGCTATCTTCACGTCAGCAAATAACTGTCCTATTATTCATCCGTCATTGGCCTCTTTAGGGTGAAAACTCCTATGCGTCTTGAAGTCTTTTGTGAAGACCGTCTTGGTCTGACTCGTGAATTACTCGATTTACTGGTGCTGCGCGGTATCGACCTGCGGGGCATCGACATTGACCCTATTGGCCGAATTTATCTCAATTTCGCCGAGCTGGAGTTTGCTAACTTCAGCAGTTTGATGGCTGAAATTCGTCGTATTGCCGGAGTCACCGATGTGCGCACCGTGGCGTGGATGCCGTCAGAGCGTGAACATCTGGCGCTCAGCGCGCTGCTGGTGGCGATGCCGGAACCGGTGCTGTCTCTTGATACCAAAGGAAAAGTTGAACTGGCTAACCCAGCCAGCTGTCAGCTGTTTGGTCAGAGTCAGGAGAAGCTGCGAAACCATCCGGTCGCGCAGCTGATTACTGATTTTAACGTCCTGCGTTGGCTCGAAAACAGTCCCCGGGAGTCACATGCTGAGCATGTGGTGGTCAACGGGCAGAACTTTCTGCTGGAGATCACGCCGGTCTACCTGGAAGGTGAGCACGGTGAGAAGGTGCTCACCGGTGCGGTAGCGATGCTACGTTCGACAGTCCGCATGGGGCGTCAGCTGCAAACGATGACCATTCAGGATACCAGCGCCTTTAGCCAGATCCTCGCCGTTGGGCCGAAAATGCGCCACGTCGTCGAGCAGGCACGCAAACTGGCCATGCTCAGCGCGCCGTTGCTGATTGTCGGCGATACCGGCACGGGAAAAGATTTACTGGCCCACGCCTGCCATCTGGCCAGTCCGCGAGCGGGAAAACCTTACCTTGCGCTGAACTGCGGCTCTATCCCGGAAGACGCAGTGGAAAGCGAGCTGTTTGGCGACGCTATCCAGGGGAAAAAGGGGTTCTTCGAGCAGGCTAACGGCGGCTCGGTTCTGCTGGATGAAATTGGCGAAATGTCACCGCGAATGCAGACCAAACTGTTGCGCTTCCTCAACGATGGGACTTTTCGCCGCGTTGGGGAAGATCATGAAGTACACGTTGATGTGCGGGTCATCTGCGCCACCCAGAAAAATCTGGAGGAACTGGTGCAAAAAGGGCTGTTCCGCGAGGATCTTTATTATCGCCTTAACGTGCTGACGCTGTATTTGCCCCCGCTGCGCGACTGTCCGCAGGACATCATGCCGCTGACCGAACTGTTCGTGGCGCGTTTTGCCGATGAGCAGGGGGTCCCGCGGCCGAAACTCTCAGCTGATTTGAATAGTGTACTGACGCGCTATAACTGGCCGGGCAACGTACGCCAGCTTAAAAACGCGATTTATCGTGCGCTGACCCAACTGGACGGTTTTGAGCTGCGCCCTCAGGATATCCTGCTACCGGATCACGACGTGTCTTCGCTAGCGGTAGGCGAAGAGGCGATGGAGGGCTCTCTGGATGATATTACTCGCCGTTTCGAGCGCTCGGTGCTCACCCAGCTCTATCGCAGCTTCCCCAGCACACGTAAACTGGCCAGGCGTCTTGGCGTCTCGCACACCGCGATCGCCAATAAGCTGCGCGAATATGGCCTGAGCCAGAAAAAAGGCGATGAGTAATTCCCGTCAACCGGCTGCTTGCTTAGCCGGTTGGCATTTCCAGATAAGGGAAGGGTCCTCCCATCGAATGATTCTGTATATACTTCGCTTTTACCTTTTCTTTTTCGGGAATACGCATGTGGATCTGGCGTAGTCAATTTTTTCAGTGGATGAAACTGCTGGTGCTCTCCAGCGTACTCTCTTTTATACTTTTGTGGTTTCATCTCCCCGCCGCGCTGCTGCTGGGGCCGATGATTGCCGGAATCAGCCTGAGCCTTCGCGGCGCGGAAATCCGCGTTTCCCGTCCCTTTTTTATTGCCGCTCAGGCGGTTATCGGCTGCATGATCGCCCGCAGCCTGACGCCCTCCATTTTCGGCATCCTGCTGGCAAACTGGGCGCTGGTGCTACTGATTCTCTTTTCCACGCTTGCCATTAGCGCGCTGGCGGGATGGCTGCTGGTGCGCTACAGCTCTCTCCCCGGCGCCACCGGCGCGTGGGGGAGTTCCCCAGGCGGCGCCTCGGCGATGGTGATTATGGCCCAGGAGTACGGTGCCGATGTCCGACTGGTAGCACTGATGCAGTATCTGCGGGTGCTGTTTGTTGCCGGAGCTGCGGCGCTGGTCGTTCGCGTCGCGCTCGGCGGCGATGCTCAGGAGATGACTCAGCAGATTGTCTGGTTTCCCCCGATAAGCTGGCAGCTACCGCTCACGCTATTGTTGACGACGGCGGCTGGGTGGTTGGGGCTGCGTCTACGCTTTCCTTCCGGCGCGATGCTTTTCCCGATGTTGTTCGGGGCGCTGGCGCAGGGTGAAGAGTGGGTGGTACTCGAACTCCCGGAATGGCTGCTGGCGCTGGCTTATGCCGCCATCGGCTGGAGCGTTGGTCTAAAGTTTAATAAACAGATTTTCTTGCTGGCGCTCAAAACCCTGCCGCAGATCCTGGCATCGATTATCGGCCTGATTTTGCTATGTGCGCTGATGGCTTTTGGGCTGACCCAGGTTTTGCCGCTGGACTTTATGACCGCCTATCTGGCGACCAGTCCGGGCGGGCTGGACACGGTGGCGATTATTGCTGCCGGTACGCGGGCGGATATGTCGTTTATTATGGCGATGCAGACGCTGCGCCTGTTCACCATCTTGCTGACCGGCCCGGCGATTGCGCGGTTTATCTCCCGCTATGCAGCGCGGGAATAACAAAGCCCCCGATTAACGAGGGCTTACGTAGCTTAGCGGCGATATTACGCTTTCAGCGCGGCCAGGGCTGCGTCATAGTCCGGCTCTTCGGTAATTTCATTCACCAGTTGGCTGTAAACAACCTGGTCGTTTTCATCAATCACGACCACAGCACGCGCCGCCAGACCAGCCAGCGGGCCTGCAGAGATAGCGACGCCGTAGTCGACCAGGAACTGCGCACCGCGCAGGGTGGACAGGGTGACAACGTTATTCAGGCCTTCAGCGCCGCAGAAGCGAGACTGAGCGAACGGCAGGTCGGCGGAAATACACAGCACGACGGTGTTATCCAGTTCAGACGCCAGTTGGTTGAATTTACGTACCGATGCTGCGCAAACGCCGGTATCGATGCTTGGAAAAATGTTCAGTACTTTACGGGAGCCTGCGAACTGGCTCAACGCGACGTCAGAGAGATCTTTGGCCACCAGCGTAAACGGCTGCGCTTTAGCGCCTGCCTGCAGAATGGCGCCTTGAACAGAAACGGGGTTGCCCTGGAAATGCACGGTTTGTGACATGTTTATCTTCCTGTTTACATATAGTTAACGTCGCGGCTAGTGTATGACATCAGTCATCAACACGGCAAATCCTTTTAATATTTACCTGCGAGGGTTCAGAGAATGCGAAATCTGCGAGTCTATGAAGAAGCCTGGCCGCTACATACCTCGTTTGTGATCGCCCGCGGTAGCCGCAGCGAGGCAAAAGTCGTGGTGGTAGAAATTGAAGAGAATGGCATCAAGGGCACAGGTGAATGCACACCTTATCCTCGTTACGGGGAGAGTATTGCTTCGGTGATGGCGCAGATTATAGCGATTGGCGAACAGATTGAACGCGGCGTCTCTCGTGAGCAGATTCAACGCCTGTTGCCGCCCGGGGCCGCGCGCAATGCTGTAGACTGCGCACTTTGGGATCTGCAGGCCCGCAGCGCAGGTAAGAGCATCACGCAGCTATTGGGCGTGACGCTGCCGGAACGGGTGATCACGGCGCAAACGGTAGTTATCGGCACGCCGGACCAGATGGCGGCCAGCGCGGCGGCGCTGTGGGAGAAAGGGGCCACTTTGCTGAAAGTGAAGCTCGATGATCATCTGATCAGCGAGCGGTTGATTGCCATTCGCGAAGCGGTTTCGCAGGCCACGCTCATTGTTGATGCCAATGAAGCCTGGCGTAGTGATGGTCTGGCCGAGCGCTGTCAGTTACTGGCGGATATCGGCGTGGCGATGCTGGAACAGCCGCTTCCGGCAGGGGCCGATGAAGCGCTGGAGAATTTTATCCATCCGCTGCCCATTTGTGCCGATGAGAGCTGCCATACTCGCGATAGCCTGGCGGCGCTGCGCGGCCGCTATGAGATGGTCAATATTAAGCTTGATAAGACCGGCGGTCTGACCGAAGCGTTGCTGTTGGCGGAGGAGGCGGAGCGCCTGGGATTTGCGCGGATGCTGGGCTGCATGCTGTGTACCTCAAGAGCCATTAGCGCGGCGCTACCGCTGGTGCCGCTGGCCCGTTTTGCCGATCTCGATGGCCCGACCTGGCTGGCGGTGGATGTTGAGCCGGCACTGCATTTCAGCACCGGCGTGCTTCATCTTTGAGAGTGCCAGTGCAACAGGTCCGTCATTGCCGGAAGGTATTTATCCGTAGCCTCGTCGGCGGATATCGGCGGGAATTCGGCGGTGATGCAGGGCAGGCCGATATCCGCGCACCAGCTACCAAAAGAACCGGGTGTTTCATAGCCGACGTTAGTCACTAGTGGTAATCTGAACGCATCGGCGAGCCAGTGGCCCAGCTCGCTATGACCAGGATCTTCAATGCAGGCCAGCGGATCGTGAAATGAGACCACCCACGCAGGGTGGAGCTGGTGGATCAACTGGCACAACGCCCGGGTTTCCGGTTCTGAACCGGGTCTTTCGCCGGTTAACAGGACCACATCGCGCTGTTCCGCCGCGCTGTTCCAGCGATAAACCGTTTCTCCTTTCTTCCAGTTCGCAGCCGGAAAGTTCCGGTTCAGGTCGATGCCGCGCGCGTTGGCGCGCAGCCCCAGTTGGCAGCCGTCAGGGTTGACCGCCAGCACCACGTGATGGCGGCGCAGCTCCGGTTTGAGCGTACGTAGCGCGCAAGAGAGAGTGACGATTGATGAATTTTCATCGCCGTGAGTACCAGCAAGAATCAGGCCGCTGCGGCTATCGGCCAGCGGCGCAGGGAACCACAGCAGCGGCGCGCCAAGGTGAGACTGACCATAGCGTTGTGTTCCTGGCGGAAAATCACCGCGCTGGGGGCGAGGACGAGAAACGGGCATAGGGCATCCTGTTATCAGGTTATTATTTAGCAGTGTTGTGTAAAATCGTCACGGAATCAAATAGTTTCAGCGATGGCGAAATCAGCATATATGTCAACTTTCTTTCACAAGCCGTTTGCAATTTTAGGTGATGAAACAAATAATTACCGCACTGCCAGCTCGGGTTTTTTATTTTAAAGGGGATCTTATGAAGTATCCTGTCACATTGACATGCGGCGCGCTGTGGTTTGCCAGCGTCTCTTCTCTTGCCTGGGCGGCTGATGTCCCGCCGGGTACCGTATTAGCCGAAAACCAGGTGCTGGTGCGGCACATTAAAGATGAACCCGCCACCTTAGATCCCGCTAAAGCAGTCGGTCTGCCTGAAATTCAGGTTATCCGCGATCTTTTTGAAGGCTTAGCCAATCAGGATGCGAAAGGCAACCTTATTCCAGGCGTGGCGACTCGCTGGCAGAGCAATGATAACCGCGTCTGGACATTTACCCTGCGCGATAACGCCCGCTGGTCAGACGGAACACCAGTGACGGCAGCGGATTTTGTCTATAGCTGGCGGCGACTGGTTGATCCCAAAACCACTTCCCCGTTTGCCTGGTTTGCTGCGCTGGCCGGAATCGCCAATGCGCAAAATATTATTGATGGTAAAGCCGCGCCGGATACCCTCGGCGTCACCGCCGTGGACGCACGTACCTTGCGCGTGCAACTGGATAAACCGCTGCCGTGGTTCAGCAATCTGACGGCGAGCTTTGCTTTCTATCCGGTGCAGAAGGCTAACGTGGAGAGCGGCGATAACTGGACGCGCCCGGGAAGCCTGATTGGCAACGGCGCGTATGTCTTAAAAGATCGCGTGGTGAATGAAAAGCTGGTGGTGGTTCCCAATACGCACTATTGGGATAACAGCAAGACGGTGATCCAGCAGGTCACGTTTACGCCCATTAACCAGGAATCGGCGGCAACTAAACGCTATCTGGCCGGCGATATTGATATCACTGAGTCGTTCCCGAAAAATCTGTATCAGAAGTTGCTGAAGGATATTCCGGGGCAGGTTTATACCCCGCCGCAGTTGGGTACTTATTATTACGCGTTTAACACGCAGAAAGGGCCAACCGCCGATGAGCGCGTCCGTCTGGCGCTAAGTATGACTATCGATCGCCGTCTGATGGCGGAGAAAGTTCTGGGTACCGGTGAGAAACCCGCCTGGCGCTTTACGCCGGATGTTACCGCAGGTTTTACCCCGCAGCCGACGCAAATCGAAAGCATGAGCCAGGCTGAGCTGAATGCCCAGGCTAAAGCGCTGCTGCAGGCGGCGGGCTACGGTCCGAACCGTCCGCTGAAGCTGACGTTGCTGTACAACACCTCGGAGAACCACCAGAAAATCGCGATTGCGGTGGCTTCAATGTGGAAGAAAAATCTGGGCGTCGACGTGAAGCTGCAAAATCAGGAGTGGAAAACCTATATTGACAGCCGTAATACTGGCGACTTCGATGTGATTCGCGCCTCATGGGTCGGGGATTACAACGAGCCGTCGACTTTCCTGTCGCTGCTAACTTCGACCCACAGCGGTAATATCTCCCGTTTCAACGATCCGGCCTATGACAAAATTCTGACCCAGGCGACGCTGGAAACGTCGGAAAAGGCGCGCAATAACGATTACAACGCGGCGGAAAAAATTATTATGGCGAAAGCGCCCATCGCGCCGATTTATCAGTACACCAACGGGCGTCTGATTAAACCGTGGCTGAAAGGGTATCCGATAGCCAATCCGGAAGACGTGGCCTATAGCCGCACAATGTATATCGTGAAGCACTGATGAGTCCGGCGATGCCGGTGATCATTTTTAATTTCAGTTAAACTCAGTGCTGGCGCGGTTTTTAGCGCCAGTATATCCTCCAGACGTTATTCCTCAGGCCATTATCCGGTCTTTTTTATTCATCACGCTTCCTACTGCAACAATTCGGCAAATTTCGCCAGCCATTGCGGATGGGCGGGCCAGGCAGGCGCTGTCACCAGATTGCCATCAATATGCGCCTGATCGATACCGATGTCAGCATAATGCCCACCGCTGAGCCGTACTTCCGGGGCACAGGCCGGATAGGCGCTGCAGGTGCGTCCTTTTAACACACCCGCAGCAGCCAGCAACTGAGGGCCGTGGCAAACGGCGGCAATAGGTTTACGTGCGGCGTCAAATGCCTGCACCAGTTTAAGCACATCAGCATTCAGGCGCAGATATTCTGGCGCCCGTCCGCCGGGGATCAGCAGAGCGTCATAATCCTGTTCTTTCACCGTTGCAAAATTGGCGTTGAGGACAAAGCGGTGTCCGGGTTTTTCACTATAGGTCTGGGCACCGTCAAAATCATGGATGGCGGTCATAATGTAGTCGCCCCTGGTTTTGTCAGGACAGACAGCATCAACCTGATGACCAATCATTTGTAATGCCTGAAACGGCACCATGGTTTCGTAATCTTCGGCGTAATCGCCCACCAGCATCAGAATCTTTTTGCCCATCATATTCACTCCTGTATGAATAAAGGTGTCTAAGATATAGCCTGGTGGGGGAGGGAATGCGAACCGTAAGGTGACCGACGACGTGTGCTATGAAAAGACAATCGTCAACCTTGCAGTCGAATACGGTGCAGCCCGATGGATTTATGCAGGGTCTCGCGGTTGCAGACAGCGGAAAGATTGACGGGTATATATCATCCCGGAACTGGCGCCGCAGGCCGCGCCAGTTCCTCTTTTCAGATACGATTGTTATGGTTTTGATACCCTTAACTCTGGGTTATCTCATAACGACGTAATTCACTGGCTTCCCAGCTATAAACATCATTGGCAATTAACGAATCGCCAAGTTCCTGATACTCGAAGTGATAAAACTCAGCGCTGGCGCCATAACCGGAGTAGTCGACTGCTGCAAGACCAACGAATGCCCCGGTAAAGAACCCGCCATAACTTTGTAAGACATAATCATCTGAAAGGATCGCGGCGTCCAACCTGACAGGAATTTCAGTGAACTTGATGCCATCAAAGCTATATTCGTAGCTATACGTTTCCTTCCTGACTTTCGTACGGAACCAGACATATTCGACATGCTCTGGCACCTTAATAGCATTATCTTTCAAATATGAGGTATATTTCCCCCGGTTATTTTCACCTATTTCGATGACTTTGCCATTAATTTCATTCCAGGTAATGAACACAAAACTCCAATGGCGATCGTTATAGTAATTCGTTAATCCTGCCATTTGCTGGTAATTAAATGGATCAAATTTTACTTTAACTTTTGCATCAAAATAAAAGGCTTGCCAGCGTCGGGCAATAAGCGACAGGTCATGCGTATTGGCTAAAGAGCCTTGACCCATTAAAGTTAACTTCCCATCACCTGTGGTACCCATTTTTTCGCTAAACGGCACCCGAAGGGTATTCCAGTTGAGATCGAGTGTTGCCGTTGTAAAGTCGTCGTACTGGCTATTGTCTTTTGCGCTTTCGGTATAAATGGCATCTTTTGGGCCTTCGACGAATGTTTTACCGCCGTGGCCTCCTTCAATACGCGGCCAGCCATCTTCATCCCAATAAACTTTTTGGATAGACGTTTCTCTGCCAAGCGTTGACCAACCACGAGGGTCATAGACTGACTCTCCTGGCCGGTTCCACGGGCGAGCGCAGAGCGAGGCATAGTACCATTCGCCCTCGGGGGTTGAAACCAAAGCGCCATGTCCTTGCTTTTGGATGTAGCTGTCTGGCGTATCTACGTTAGTTAAGAAAACGTCCCCCGGCTCGGTTTCAAAGCTGTTGGCATCTAAAGTTTTTGAACGCGCCACTACTTCCTGGTGCGTAAAAACGGTGCCTCCCTGAGCGGCAAAAAGATAATAATACCCGTTCAGTTTATACAGATGCGGCCCCTCAACGAGCGCAACGGCTGTCCCTCGATAAATCGTACGTGCGGTTTCTGGTATTAATTTCAGGTTTTTTGTATCGAGTTCTGTTAACGTGATGCCGTCAAAAGGATGGTGGTACTCTCGATGGTCCCAGGTTTGCTGCACGATATATTTACGGCCATCATCGTCGTGAAAAAGGGAAGCATCAAAACCAACGCCATTAAGCTTGATGGGATCTGTCCATGGGCCGCGAATATCTGTTGCGGTGGTCAGATAGTTTGTCATGTCTTTAAAGGCGCCTTCGGTGACTTTCACATCGGTATACACTAACCAGAATTGACCATCAGCATAAGAGAGCGCTGGTGCCCAAATTCCTCCTGATGAAGGATTCCCTTTCATATCTAAAAGGGTCGTTGTTGATAAGGGCGCAGGGAGAAGATTCCAGTGTTCCAGGTCTTTTGACTCATGTAAACGAACGCCAGGGAACCACTCGAACGTAGAGTTGGCGATATAGTAGGTGTCCTCTACACGGATAATACTTGGGTCGGCATTAAACCCACGTAAGATAGGGTTTTGGATAAGTGACATATAATTACACCTTTTTTAATTTAAAAGTTACATATGTATTTGATTTATATTTTTTACCTACACGCGTATCTCATCAAGCTGACGGTTGATCTCGGTGACATTTTTGTCCGAGATTGGATAAACCTGAATAATGATCATCGATATAATCGCTAAAGCAATCGGGATCCAAACCGCTGTCATGATGATCCCGTCAATTGCGCTGGCACTTTGCTGAGCACCGGTTTCATTAAAGCCATACACGGCCAGTAACCACAGAGGAATAGCGCCGCCGATAGTAAAGCCAATCTTGAAAAAGAGCCCCATAATAGCGTTAATGATGGCGGCATTTCGCTTGCCAGATTTTAATTCGCCATAAGCAATCACTTCAGGGACCAGCGCCCACATGAATCCGGTCGCTGACGTTAAGCCCCACTGTTTAATGAATGTTGCGATGTAAGCAAGCCACAGCGCATCATGCATACCCTCGCGCGACCAGACGTAAGTCAATAACTCACCGACAATGAACATTGCCAGAAAAAGATGGAAGAACCCTTTTTTACCAAAAATTTTCTTGAGTCTGGGCCAGAAAATGGGGAAGGCAATGCCCGGAATAGAGGCGACAAGGCCAATAGCCCCCATCCATTCTGAATGACCGACAACATACTGATTGAAAAAGCCATTAACCGTGTTCATAAAAAACATGAACGTAAAGGCCAGCATGAAAAACAGTCCGAGAATAACCAGCGGGCGATTATGTTTGAGTTCAAGGAAGAGATCGGTTGTTTTTACATTGGCAGTCTGTTCTGCAGTAGCAACAACACGTTCTTTGGTGAATTTATAGCAGATGAAAAGTGCCACCGCGCCTATTAACATATAAATTGAGTAAACGCCGAACCAGGCGTAGTTCGCTGAAGGATCGGTATAGTTTCCCAGATTGAGTTCAATGCCAAAAAAACCCGTGTCCTTAAGGCTGCGATCTTTTGGCGAAGCCATTTGTACAAACATTGGAAACAGCGTATAGACAAGAAGGTTAGCACTATTGGCCAGCATCATTCGTGTGCTGGTGAGTTTATCAATCGATTCTGGATCTCTGGTCAGTGACGCATTAAGAGAACCATACGGAATATTTACCACGGAATACACTAAATCCAGAGCCAAATAAACGATGAAGGCAAAAGGTACTGAACCTCTGACGCCAGGTATGGGGGCAAAAAGTAAAGCGGACAGGATCACCAGCGGCACACCGGCTCTCAACAGCCAGGGACGGTATTTACCCGCTTTTGATGTTCTTTTGTCAACATAAGTTCCTACCATCGGGTCCCAAAACACATTGATGATTCGGACAAAAAGAAATATAAACCCTGCTGTTGCCGTACTGATTGTATTTACCGTCAACATGTGAAGAGCAAGAAAGCCGCCTATTGTGCCAAAAACCAGGTTTTGAGCAAAGTCGCCCATCCCATAACCAATACGTTCCCCGCGCGTTAATTTATGATATTCATCATGGCGGTTTTGCATTATGTTTTTACTCATTCTGAGCAGACTCCGGTTTGTTGTGTGGATGTATACCACTTTCTGACATAAATGATCTCGAAGAATCTATTACGTTTTTAAATTAATTAATTATGTTTTTTTACTTCTGTGATCATCAAAACAAAGGCCCCTCCTGATCATGTATCCCCCATGTTGACTGGCAACTTATAAACTATATCCTGGTAGGTATGGGATTTTATTGCTTGTCACCTTAATCCACTCCGTAAAATGTACTCCAGATACCTGCCCACGTGTTGAATATATAACACTATTATTTGCGAGATGGCTCACATTTGAGTGTTTTCTTAATCGCTGAATGAAATAACGTAATTGAGCAACCGGTCAGGAGAATACAGGATGTGTCATAGTTGTTAATTTTCTGCGGCTTACATTTTGGAGTTCAGCATGCAATCGCATTTTGAATGGGGCACTGCCAACGGTTTTCCTCACCCTCGCTACGGTACCGGGGCGGCGATCGGCCCTGACCCGGTACTGATTTCCTGGGCGGCAGCGCAAGCCGTTGGAGCAATGAATGCCACCCACCGATCGTGTTATGCGGAAATCTTGTCAGCAACTCCTGCCTTAGTACTCCTTCGAGGGGATGGGTTGCCAGGGCAATAATTCTGGGGCACCCTCCAGAACATTCAATAAATTCACTGCTGACCCGCGAATTATCCGCAGCGATGATTTACCTGGGACAGCGCTAATCATTTAATATTAACTATGGGGATAGTGTAACGACAATAGTGGAAAACCTCTGTAACCGTACAAAATAAAAATTAAATTGTTCTTATGATAGCGACATATTCTGCCTGCCCAGAATGGAATTGTTATTATCTGAATGAAATTCACCTATATTGAGATAAACATGACAATGATAAAAAAACTTCCATCGACGATGGCGGTTATCGCCGCATTTTTCCCGCTTACCTCGGTAATGGCGCAAGAATTTACTCAGGAACAGATAGACGCTATCGTCGCCAAAGCAGTCGATAAAGCGCTGGCCAAGCGGCAGGCTAAGATCGACGCCGCCGCGGATAAGAAGGTCGACGTCATTACCACCCCGCAAACCACCGCAGCCTCGCCGGATATGGCAATTCCGTTCGGCCTGAAATTTAGCGGCTATGCACGCTACGGCGCGCAGTTTCAGAGCGGCGATCAGAAGTTTGTCGCCGTTGATGGCTCCTATAACGGCGCATCGGCGATTGGTCGTTTAGGCAACGAGGGCAATGGCGGCGAATTCCAGATAAGCAAAGCCTTTAAGAGCAGTAAAGGTGCTATCTGGGATATTAACGTCATGTTTGACCACTGGAGCGACGAGGTTAACCTGAAAAAAGCCTACGTCGGGGTCACCAACGTGCTGGACTCTAACCCTAACGCTTATATCTGGGCCGGTCGCGACTTCCATCAGCGTCCGCAACAGGGGATTAACGATTACTTCTGGATGAGCCACGATGGCCAGGGCGCCGGGGTGAAAAACTTTGATATCGGCGGCATTCAGTTTGATGTGGCGGTGGTGTCGCAGGTGGAATCCTGTAGCCCGAAAGTGATGGCTGATGAGGCCAACCCGTCACGTATCACCTGTACTGGCGGCTCCGGTACCGGCGATAACGGCCACTATGCGCTGACCACCAAAACTCACAATATCCAGGCCGGTCCTGTCGATGTACAAGTGTACGCCAACTACGGTTTTGATTCGAAAGCGGTGGACAGCGATGAGCGCCTTGATGCCTGGCAGGGCGGTCTGGTGCTGAGTCACAGCAACGACAGTGGGATCAATAAAATGATCCTGCGCTACTCCGATAACTCAGATAACAGCGTTTACAACAAAACCAATGACCTGACGGCAATTTATGCCAGCTTTGAAGGGCTGCATAAGTTTACCCAACAGGCGCAGGTGGAATATCTGCTGGCCTTCCACGACTATGACAACGGCAAAGACAACACCGATAACCGTAAAAACTACGGCGCCATTGTCCGTCCGATGTACTTCTGGAACGATGTCCACTCCACCTGGCTGGAAGCGGGCTACCAGCACGTGGATTACGATCAGGGCGGCAATAACCACGGCTGGAAGATGACGCTGTCGCAGAACATCGCCATCGGCATG